>JAFGNC010000040.1 GCA_016927175.1 Gammaproteobacteria bacterium
GCCGGGCGTGGTGGCCCGGTCCGCCTGCCGGGCGTGGTGACCGGGTCCGCCTGCCGGACGTGGTGACCGGGTCCGCCCGCCGGACGTGGTGACCGGGTCCGCCTGCCGGACGTGGTGACCGGGTCCGCCTGCCTGGTGTGGTGACCGGGTCCGCCGCTGACGGGCCTGTCCGGCCGGCGCTCGCGGCTGCCGGTTCCGGCCGGTCGGCCGCGGACGGCGCCGGAGAGCCAGCTGCCGGGCGGCCTCGGTCCGCGGAACTCCTGGCCCGGGGGCCGGTCACTTGATAACTTCCCCTGTTCACGCCCCATCACAAGCGAGGGACGCGCCGATGAAACCAGCGCTGAGCGCCGTGCTCGGTATCGCGATGATTGCCGCCGCCGCAACAGCCGCCGCTCAGCCGGCGGCGGACCCCGAAAGGGAGGCCGACGTGCCCGCCGAGCGAAACACCAGCCAGGTCGCCGCCGACGCGCCCGCCAACCGCGCGGACGATTCCGACAATCCGCTCTTCGGCGAGAGCCCGCTGCCGCTGAATTATCCGCAGTTCGATCTGCTCGAGGATCGGCACTTCGCGCCGGCCCTCGACCGCGGCATGGCCGAGCACCTCGAGGAAGTGGAGGCGATTGCCGGAAATCCGGAGGAGCCGACCTTCGAGAACACGATCGTCGCGCTCGAGAAGTCGGGCCGGCTGCTGGAGCGCGCGGCCGGCACGTTCTATAACCTCGTCGGCGCCGACACGAACGACGCGCGCCGCGAAATCCAGGCCGAGTACGCGCCGCGGCTCGCCGCGCACGAGGACGCGATCCTGCTGAACGCGGATCTGTTCGAGCGCGTCGAGACGCTGCACGAGCAGCGCGAGTCGCTCGGCGTCGGCCCCGAGGCCGTCAGGCTGATCGAGCGCTACTACATCGATTTCGTCCGTGCCGGCGCGCAGCTGTCGGAGCAGGAAAAGACGCGCCTGAAGGAGATCAACGCGGAGCTTGCAAGGCTCGAGACCCGCTTCAGCCAGAACGTGCTCGCCGAGGTCAACGCTTCGGCCGTCGTCGTCGACGACCGCGACGCATTGGCCGGCCTGACCGAGCAGGCCATCTCGGCCGCGGCGGACGCCGCCGAGGAGCGCGGGCTCGACGGCAAGTACGTCATCGCGTTGCAGAACACGACGGGGCAGCCGCCGAACACGTTCCTCGAGAATCGCGATCTGCGCCGCCGGATCCACGAAGCGTCGATCGCGCGGGGCAGCCGCGGCAACGAATACGACAACACCGGCGTGATCGCGGACGTCATGAGGCTGCGCGCCGAGCGGGCGGCCATGCTCGGCTATTCGAACCATGCGCAGTACGTGCTCGAGGACGAGACCGCGAAGACGCCGGAGGCCGTGGATGACATGCTGTCGCAGCTCGCGCCGGTCGCGGTCGCGAACGCGAAGCGCGAGGGCGAGGCGCTGCAGGCGATGATCGATCGGGAGCAGGCGGCGAAGGGCGAGCCGACGTTCGAGCTGCAGCCCTGGGACTGGGCCTATTACACCGAAAAGGTGCGGCAGGCGGAGTACGACTTCGACGAGGCCGAGTTGAAGCCGTATCTCGAAGCCGGCAGCGTGCTCGAGAACGGAGTCTTCTTCGCCGCGAACAAGCTCTACGGCCTGACGTTCGAGGAGCGCGACGACCTGCCTGTCTACCATCCGGACGTCAAAGTCTACGACGTCTTCGACGAGGACGGCTCGCAGCTCGCGATCTTCATCTTCGACATGTATGCGCGGCCGTCGAAGCGCGGCGGCGCGTGGATGAACGCGTACGTGTCCCAGTCGGAGCTTCGCGGCACGAAACCCGTCGTCGCGAATCACCTGAACGTGCCGAAGCCGCCGGCGGGCGAGCCGACGCTTCTGACGTGGGACGAGGTGACGACGATGTTCCACGAGTTCGGGCACGCGCTGCACGGCATGTTCTCGGACGTGACCTACCCCTACTTCGCCGGCACGCGGGTGCCGCGCGACTTCGTCGAGTTCCCGTCTCAGGTCAACGAGATGTGGTCCGACTGGCCGTCCGTGCTCGCGAATTACGCGAAGCATTACGAGACCGGCGAACCGATGCCGCAGGAGCTGCTCGACAAGGTCCTCGCGAGTCAGAAGTTCAATCAGGGATTCGCGACGACCGAGTATCTCGCCGCGGCGATGCTGGACCAGAGCTGGCACCGGCTGACGGCGGACCGCGTGCCGGGCGCCGGCGACGTGCTTGCGTTCGAAGCGGCCGCGCTCGCGCGAAACGGCACCGATTACGCGCCGGTGCCGCCGCGTTACCGGACGCCCTACTTCAGCCACATCATGGGCGGCTATGCGGCGGGCTACTACTCCTACATCTGGTCGGAAGTGCTCGACGCGAATACGGTCGAGTGGATCGAAAACAACGGCGGCCTGACGCGCGAGAACGGCGATCGGTTCCGCCAGAGGCTGCTGTCGCGCGGCGGCAGCCGCGACGCGCTGCAGCTGTTCCGCGACTTCGCCGGCCACGAGCCGAGGATCGAGCCGCTGCTCGAGCGCCGCGGCCTGACGGCGCCCGCCGTCGACGACCCGGATGCGCCGCCGGAGCGGCCGAGCGCGCCGGTGTCGAGCGATCCGCTGAGCCGGTAGTCCGGCAGGCTGGGGCTGCCGAGCCGGCAGCTCGACGGAAGCAGCACCGGTAGGCCGTGCGGCCGAGCCGGCAGCCGCGGAAGTCGATGTCCTGGCGTCACCGGCCGCAGGGCCGGAGACGCTTCGCCTGCTGTTCGGCCCGGGCAGGGACGCTCCCTGTCCACCCGCAAATTCCTCCCGGATACGCGAATATTTCGCCCGCCCGGGCATGGAACTTGCTTAGCTCTCGGCGTCCACAGGCAGGAACGCAGCCCCGCCGCGGCCTGCCGGCGGTGGCGACGCGCCGCGGGAATCAGAAGCATGAAAACGTTGCAGGATCTTTTCGGGAGATTCCGGTCGTGAGCGTGGCGCTGGACGAGGCCGCGCGCGGACGGCGCACCGTAATACCGGCGGCGACCGGGCCAGCCTCGAGTCACGCACGATGAGCCGCGATGCCGCCAGCGACCGTCAGCTGTGGTGGCAGAAGGGCGCGATCTATCAGATCTACCCTCGCTCTTTCCAGGATTCGGGCGGCGACGGCGTCGGCGACCTGCGCGGCATCGAGCAGCGGCTCGATCATCTTGAATGGCTCGGCGTCGACGCCATCTGGCTGAGTCCGATCTTCCCGTCCCCGATGGCCGACTTCGGATACGACGTCGCCGACTACTGCGGCATCCACGAAGCCTTCGGCACGATGCGGGACTTCGACCGCCTGCTCGACGCCTGCCACGGCCGCGGCCTGAAGCTGCTGCTGGATCTCGTTCCGAATCACAGCTCGAGCGAGCATCCGTGGTTCGCCGAGAGCCGCTCGAGCCGCGACAGCGCGAAGCGCGACTGGTACATCTGGCGCGATCCGAAACCCGACGGCGGCCCGCCGAACAACTGGCTCAGCGTCTTCGGCGGCTCGGCCTGGGAGCTCGACGACGCGACCGGGCAGTACTACTACCACGCGTTCCTGAAGGAGCAGCCGGATCTGAACTGGCGCAACGCGGCGGTCCGCGAAGCCATTTACGACGTCATGCGTTTCTGGTTCGACAAGGGCGTCGACGGCTTTCGCATCGACGTGCTGTGGCACCTGATCAAGGACGAGCACCTCCGGGACAACCCGCTGAACCCGGACTACCGGGAAGGCGATCCCCCTCACCATCGCCTGCTCCCCGTCTACTCCACGGACCAGCGCGAGATACACGACATCGCGGCTGAGATGCGCGCCGTGGCGGACGCTTACCGTGCGCGCGTGCTGATCGGCGAGATCTATCTGCCGATCGAGCGGCTGGTCGCGTACTACGGTCATGAAGGCCGCGGCGTGCATCTGCCGTTCAACTTCCAGCTGCTGACGCTGCCGTGGAACGCGCGCGAGATCGATCGCGCGATCAACGAGTACGAGGCCGCGCTGCCCGACGAGGGCTGGCCGAACTGGGTCCTCGGCAATCACGACAAGAGCCGCATCGCGAGCCGCGTGGGACCCGAGCAGGCGCGCGTGGCGGCGATGCTGCTGCTGACGCTGCGCGGCACGCCGACGATCTATTACGGCGACGAGCTCGGCATGCCGGACGTGCCCGTGCCGCCGGACCGCGTACAGGACCCGCAGGGGCTGCGGCTCGGCGCCGCCTTCAGCCGCGACCCGGCGCGTACGCCGATGCCGTGGTCGGCGGAGACGAACGCGGGCTTCACGACGGGCGCGCCGTGGCTCCCGCTGAACGGCGACTTCCCGCGCCGCAACGTCGACGCGCAGCGCGGCGATCCCGGATCGATGCTGACGCTCTACCGCCGCCTGCTGTCCCTGCGCCGAGCGCGGCCGGCGCTCGCGATCGGCGATTACTTCCCGTTGCCGGCCGACGGCGACGCGCTCGCGTTCGTCCGCGAGCACGCCGGCGACCGGATGCTGGTCGCGCTGAACCTCGGCGGCGGCGCGCAATCGATCGACATCGAGCAGCGCTCCGGCGAAACCGTGATCGCGACACACGCGCGACTCGAAGGACAGCGGGTCGCGGGCAGGATCGATCTCGGCCCGAACGAAGCCGTGCTGGTCGATCTCGACGAGCCGCCGGCGCAACCCGAAAAGGGGTCAGGGCCCTTTTCCGGGAGAAATGGGCCCTGAGCCCTTTTCCCGGTAAAAAGGGCCCTGACCCCTTTTTGCGCGAAAAAGGGCCCTGACCCCTTTTGTGTTTACGACCACTTTCGGACGGAATCGGGTGCGGACATGATCGAGGACCTCTGGTACAAGAACACCGTCGTTTACAGCCTAGACCTCGAGACGTTCCTCGACGCGAACGGCGACGGGGTCGGCGACTTCGAGGGTCTGATCCGGCGGCTCGACTATCTGCAGTACCTCGGCGTCGGCGCCATCTGGCTCGCGCCGTTCCAGGCGACGCCGAACCGCGACAACGGTTACGACATCCGCGACTACTACAGCGTCGATCCGCGGCACGGCTCCGGAGGAGACTTCGTCGAGTTCATGCACCAGGCGGAGAAACGCGGCATCCGCGTGCTGATCGACCTCGTCGTCAACCATACGTCCGACGAGCACCCGTGGTTTCAGGAGGCGCGTTCCGGCAAGGACAGCCGGCTGCGGGACTGGTACGTGTGGTCGAAGGAGCGGCCGGAGGACTGGGACAAGGGCATGGTCTTCCCCGGGCAGCAGGACCGCACGTGGACCTTCGACCGCAAGGCGCAGGAGTATTATTTTCACCGCTTCTACAACTTCCAGCCGGACCTGAACATCGACAACCCCGAGGTCCGGAAGGAGATCCGCCGCATCGCCGGCTACTGGCTGCAGCTCGGCGTCCAGGGCTTTCGCGTGGACGCCGTGCCGTTCCTGATCGAGAGCGTATCGCCGGGGAAGAAGCAGCATGTGAAGCGGTTCGACTACCTGGCGGAACTGCGCGAATTCCTGCAATGGCGGAGCGGCAGCGCGATCCTGCTCGGCGAGGCGAACGTGCTGCCCGACGAGAACCGCGAGTACTTCGGCGGCGACGGCGGCGACGGCATCCACATGATGTTCAACTTCTTCGTGAACCAGCACCTGTTCCTGGCGCTCGCGACCGGAGAGGTCGGGCCGCTGATCGACGCGATTCGCGCCACCGCAAAGATTCCGCGAACCTCGCAGTGGGCGAACTTCCTGCGCAATCACGACGAGCTCGATCTCGGCCGCCTCGACGACGAGCAGCGAAGCCGCGTGTTCGAGCGCTTCGGCCCGGATCCGAACATGCAGCTCTTCGGGCGGGGCATCCGCCGCCGTCTCGCGCCGATGCTCGGCGACCGGCGCCACGAGCAGCTCGCCCACAGCGTCATGTTCTCGCTGCCCGGCACGCCGGTGCTGCGCTACGGCGACGAGCTCGGCATGGGCGACGATCTCGAGCTCGAGGGCCGGGATGCGGTGCGCACGCCGATGCAGTGGGCGAACGAGCGCAACGGCGGCTTCTCGACCGCCGAGCGCACCGTGCACCCGGTCATCGACGAGGGCGTGTGGGGATATCGGCACGTCAACGTCGAAGCGCAGCGCAGGGATCCCGGCTCGCTGCTGAACTGGACCGCGCGCATGATCCGGCTGCGGCTCGAGTGCCCGGAGATCGGCTGGGGCCGGTGCGAGATACTCGACACCGGCTCGCCCAACGTCCTCGCGATCCGCTACGACTGGCGCGGCACCTCGGTGCTGACGGTTCACAATTTCGACCGCGCGCCGCACGAAGTCGCGATCGACTCGGGCGTGCCGGGCTCGGAGCGGCTGTCGAATCTGCTCGTCGAGGAGGAAGTGCCGGCGGACGGGGACGGCACCTACAAGATCGCGCTCGACGCGCTCGACTTCAGATGGTTCAGGATCGGCGGTCTCGACTATGCCGTACGCCGCGAGTACGACTCGGAGTAGAGCCGCCCCCGCGCGTAATGCGCGGAGTGTCACGCGGCGCTAGTGTCGGAATCGACGCAGCGCGAGCGTCACAGCGGCCGTCGCCGGAACTGCACGAGCGCGAACGCCAGCACGACGAGCACGAAGCCGATCGTCCAGACGGTCATCGCGGTGCTCGGCACCGACGCCACCGAGAAAGGCTGCACGGGCCCGAGATCCCGCAAGGATTGGGGCTGCAGCTCGTAAGCGGCGCGACGCCACATCGCATCCGGCGGGCTCAGCAGACTGATCGCGGTGCCGATGCGCTGCGCTCCGTCGTTCCGCACGATCGCTCCGATCTGCTCGACCCAGCCGCCGATGAACGCCAGCCCGTAGAACGCGAACGCGGCCATGCCGTTCGTGATCGTCTTCAGCCGTACGCCGCCGGCCAGCGACACCGTAAGCACCACCGTCGCGCCGAGCAGCATCAGCGGCAGCGCGCGCTGCAGGTTCTGCTGCTCGAACCCGGCCGCGAAACGCATCACGAGCACGCACCCGCCCGCGAGCAGCACCAGGTACGCGCCGCTCATCAGCCAATACGTCAGCCACTTGCCGAGCAGTATCTCGCTGCGCCGGACGGGCTTCGAGGCCAGCGTCTGCATGACGCCGGAATCGATCTCGCCGGACAGCGTGTCTACCGGCAGCAGGATCGCGGCAGCGACCGTCAGAAAGTTCGCGACGTACAGCCCCGCGAGCGTCAGGAACTGCAGCTGCACCCGATGCATGACCTCGTCGATCGGTCCAGCCGTCAAACTGCGTTCGATCGCGACGACGGCGGCCGCGTACACGAGCAGAAACGCGAGTCCCCCCAGCAGCGCGGCCAGCACGATTCGGCGGCGGCGCGCCTCCATGAACGTCAGATGCGCAATGATCAGAGTGGCTCGCACCATGTCCCCCGAATTCGGCTCCGCAGGCTCGACCCGTTCATCCGGGCCGCTGATCCTCGCCCATGACCTCGACGAACCACTCCTCGAGCGTCTTGCGGCGGCAGCGCATCTCGTACAGCGCGATGCCGCGGCCGATGAGCCAGCGCGCGATCTCCGGCAGCACATGCTCGCCTTCCACACGCACCAGCACGCGGCCGTCCAGGCGCTCGACGGCGCAGGCGAAGGCGGCGAGACCCTCGAGCGTCCCGCTGTCGAGCGGGTCGATCTTCAGCTCCGCCTCGCACGCCGCCTGCGTTCGCAGCTCCCGCAGCGGCAGATCCATCAGAACCCGGCCGCGCTTGACGAACGCCACGCGGTCGCACGTCGCCTCGACCTCGCCGAGCAGGTGTGAGTTCAGGAACACGGCCGTGCCGTTGTCCCGAAGATCCTTGATGATGTCGCGGACGAGCAGGCGGCCGAGCGGGTCGAGCCCCGACGTCGGCTCGTCGAGGAAGACGAGCTCGGGCTCGTTCAGCAGGGCCTGCGCAAGACCCGCGCGCTGCAGCATGCCCTTGCTGTACGTGCGAAGCGGCCGATCCGCCGCGTCGGCGAGGTGCACGCGCTCGAGCAGCACGTCGGCGCGGGCGGCGAGCTGCGCGCCTCTGATGCCGTACAGCCGGCCGTGCACGCGCAGCAGCTCGCGTGCAGTCAGACAGTCGTGAAACCGAAAGTGCTCGGGCAGAAAGCCAATGCGGGCGCGGGCTCGCGGCTCTCCGAGCGGCGCGCCGAGCACGCGACCGCTGCCCGCGCTCGGCTCGACGAGACCGAGCAACAGCTTCAGCGAGGTCGTCTTGCCGGCGCCATTCGGACCGAGAAATCCGAAAACTTCGCCGCGGCCGACCGACAGCGACAGGTCGTCGACCGCAACGTTTCGCCCGAATTCCCTGCGCAGCGAGTGGGTCTCGATGGCGGCTTCCGCCCTCGGCGCGGCGCCGCCATTCATCGTGTCGGCTTCATCGTGTCGCCGCCATGGGCCGGCTTCGTCGAGCCGGCTTCGTCGTGACGGGCCTCATCGTGACCGGCCTCATCGTGACCGGCTTCGCTCCGGCATGTCGGCTCTGGCGTGACGGCTCCGTCGCGACGCCCTCCAATGACGGCTTCCCCTCTGGTGTCGCCTTCATTGAGCGGTCTGGGCCATCTCGAGCAGCTGCGGCGACCATAGCGCACCGCTGAGCGCGAACACGCGCTCGTCCGTCGCCCACATCAGCACGCCGAAGCCGGCCTGCTCCGCGGGCTCGATCAGCAGCCCCTTCCGCCCCGCGACGTCGACCTCGCGGAACGAGGCCGCATCGGCAGGCACAGGAACGAGCAGCGTGCTGCGCCAGTCGACCGTCCAGGCCAGGCGCGCCGCCTCCTCCCGATCGAGCCCCAGCAGTCTCAGGCCGATCTCCGCCAGCGCGGCGAGCTCGACGTCCGCGGGGAACGTCACTTCCGGGCTTCGCGCCTGCAGCATGTGCACTTCGCGGTCGCCGTTCCGGTACGTGGTCCTGACGACGGGCGGCACCCGCACCGTCACGCTCTGACCTTCGAGCGCCGCCGGCACGGCGACGTCGTCGATGCCGAACGTGTCGAGCAGGGCCTGCAGCCCCGCCGTGTTCGCCTGAACGCGGACGGCGCTCTCGCCGGTCACCTCGATGCCGGCGCGTTCCCAGCCGACGGGCACCCAGGCCGGTTCGAGCAGGTCGATACCGGCCGCCGCGCCCGCTTCCTCGGGCGACGCGAAAGTTTGCGGCGACCCGGGCTCCTGCAGCACCTCCACCTGGTCGCCGATCATCCGGTGCAGGTCGAAGCTCTCCATGGCGCGCAGCCGCTCGGCGTCGAACGACACGCCGACGAAGCCGGCGACGCGGAACAGGTCGAGGAACGCCTGCGCGCCCGCACGGACGGACGGCAGCGTGAACGCGACGCTGACGACCGCGATCGATGCCGCCATCGAAGCCCACGTGAAAAAGCGCTTCGACGTCGGGCGGACGGCGGTGCCGGCGTAGCCCTCTCGAAGCGACGCGCGCAGGCGCCGCGCGAACTCAGGCGGCGGGTTCTGACGAAAA
>JAFGNC010000294.1 GCA_016927175.1 Gammaproteobacteria bacterium
AGCGGCGCTGGCGACGGCCGTCGGCTGCGCGCTGTACGCGGGCTTCGCCGGAGTGGCCGCGGCGCAGGGACCCGGCGCCGGGCAGCAGGGCGCGGGTGCCGTCGAGGAGATCACGGTCACCGGCTCGCTGATCAGAACCTCGGGTATGAACACGCCCACCCCGGTCACCGTCATGCAGGTCGAAGAGCTCGCGAACATGGCGCCGGGCCAGCTCGTGGACTCGCTGGATCAGTTGCCTCAGTTCCTGAACAACGCGCGTCCGAACACGGCCGCCAGCAAGGCGGACGCCGCCGGCGCATCGAACCTGAACATGCGCAGCATAGGCTCCAAGCGCACGCTGGTGCTGCTCGACGGACGGCGGGTCGTACCGTCGAACCGCCTCGGCATCGTCGACATCAATCTGTTTCCGGAAGCGCTCGTGCAGCGCGTCGAGACGGTGACCGGCGGCGCTTCCGCCGCTTACGGCACCGACGCCGTGGCCGGCGTCGTGAACTTCATCCTCGACACGGATTTCACGGGTTTCGAAACGCACGTCCAGACCGGCGAGACGAGCCGCGGCGACTACGACAACTACGAGGTGTCGGTGGCCGGCGGGACGGCGCTCGGCGAGCGGCTCCACCTGATCGGCGCCATCGACCGTTTCGAGTCGGACCGCATCGACAATCTGGACGGCCGCGACTGGTATCAGGGCATCGGCACGGTCACGAATCCCGCATGGGTCGCGAACGGCGAGAATCCGCGGCTGCTGACGCGCGCGAACGTGAGGTCGACGATCTACACGGACGGCGGCGTCATCGACGCGCCGGGGACGCCGATCGATCGGCTGCACTTCCTGCCCGACGGCACGCCGGTGCCGTTCGAGTACGGCGAGTTGGCCACGATCGGGACCGGCACGCAGAACATGGTCGGCGGCAGCGGCTACAACCCGGCCGACTACGATACCTCCGTCAGCACGCCGGCCTTCCCGGACGGCACGCGCAGCGGCTCGTTCGTGCCGGACAGCGAGCGCAGCAGCGCCTTTCTGCGCCTGACGTTCGATGCGACCGACAACCTGACCCTGTTCGCGGAGACGATGCTCGGCAAGACGGAGACCGACAGCGTCGGCACGCTGCCGCTCGGTCACTCGATCTGGGCCCTTACGGCATATCAGGGCAACCCGTTCCTGCCGGCCTCGATCCAGGAGGCCATGGAGGCGGGCAACATTCCGTCGTTCCGACTGCAGCGCTACCACACGGCGGCCGACATCGCGCAGGACCGCTTCATCATGGAGAACGACACGCTGTCGTTCACGGGCGGCTTCGACATGCAGGTCGGCGGCGGCTGGCAGGTGCAGGGCTACGTGCAGAGCGGGCGCAACGACAACGAGCTGCTGTTCTCCGATTTCCTGCGGCGCGACCGCCTGCCGCTCGCGATGGACGCCGTGCTCGACACGGCCACCAACGAGATCGTCTGCAACGTCACGCTGTACACGGACGAGTTCGACGATTGCGTGCCGGTGAACCTGTTCGGCCGCGGCCGCGCTTCGCAGGCGGCAATCGACTGGGTGGCCGGCGACATGTTCGTTCGCGCCGACCTCGAGCAGAACCACGCGGAGATTTCCGCGAACAACGAGATCCACGAAGGGTGGGGAGCGGGCCCGATCTCGCTCGCCGTCGGCACGTCCTGGCGCGAGCAGTCGATCGAGCACCGCATCGGTCCGGATGAGCTCGTCAATCAGCCCGGGCTCGCGAACGATCCGGCGCGCGGCATCCGCGGATTGCCGATTGCCTTTCTCGGAACGGACGACCGCCTGCAGTTCGTCGATCTCGAGAACTTCGAAGGCAGCTTCAACGTCAAGGAGGTGTTCGGCGAGACGCTGATCCCGCTGCTGTCGGGCGGCGCCTTGGTGCAGCAGCTGAACGCCAGCCTGGCGGCGCGCTGGGCCGACTACTCCGGCAGCGGCGACATCTGGGCCTACAAGCTCGGCCTCGACTGGCAGGTCAACGACGTGCTGCGCGTGCGCGGCACGATGTCGCGGGACGTGCGCGCGGCGAGTCTCGAGGAGCGTTTCGATCGGCAGGGCCAGGGCACGTCGCTGCAGGATCCGGAGCTCGGTAACCAGACCTTCACGACGTTCCAGATCCGCGGCGGCAATCCAGCCGTCAACCCGGAGGAGGCGGATACGTTCACGCTCGGCGTCGTGTACCAGCCCGCGCGGGTCGAGGGGCTGTCCCTGTCGCTCGACTGGTACGACATAGAGGTCGACGGCGCGATCGACTTCCTGGGCGTGCAGGAGATCGTCGACCAGTGCTTCGAGACCGGCGCCGAGGAGTTCTGCGGCCGCATTACGCGCGATCCGAGCACCAACATCATCCGGCTGGTCGAGAACACGTTCGCCAACGTCGACAAGAGGAACGTGTCCGGCGTCGACCTCGAGCTCGCGTTCAACCGCCAGGTCGACTGGTTCCGTGAAGGCGCCGAAAGCCTCAGGTGGCGTTTCCTCGCGAGCCGGCTGAACGAGAACTCGACGACCGAAGCGAGCGCGCCGAAGCGCGACCTCGTCGGCGAGGTCGGGGGCGCGGGCCTTCCCGAGTACCAGTGGATCAGCAACGTGACTTACGCCAACGGACCGTTCAGCCTGTTCCTGCAGGGCCGGTGGATCGACGGCGGCATGGCCGACATCGACTACGTCGAGGGCGTCGACATCGACGACAACTCGGTCGAGTCGATGTTCTATACGGATCTCAGAGGCAGCTGGGAGGGCCAGTTCGGCAATCAAGCCGAGTGGGAGGCCTTCCTGCACGTCGCGAACCTGCTCGATGAGGACCCGCCGCTCGTGGCCGGCTGGTCGGCTTTCAGCGGCACCGGCATCGGCACGAACGAGTCGCTGTACGACATTTTCGGGCGGCGCTACACGGTCGGCTTCCGCGTGCGCTACTGACGCGCAGGCGCGAGCCCGCGGCGGCCTCCGTGGTCCTTCGGAAGCCGCCGCGGGACGATCCGCTCGCCAGCCGTTGCGGTGCGTGCGGCCGGCGACTTCGGACGCAGCCGCCGAGATGCGGCGCGCGCAGACCACTTGCGGTGCGCGCAGGCCGACCGGCGGGCAGCCGGCGCGCGCGGCGCGGCAGCGTGGCGCCGGCCACGGGCCGGCCTCGCTCCGATCAGCGCCTGCGCAACCAGCGCATGACTTCCTGCTTCTCCCGGCGCTTGTACATCTGGTGCGTTCCCAGCGTTGTGGCCTCGGAGCGCTCGCCCTGCTCGAGCATCTGGAAGCGTTTATATGCGCCGACCGGGTTGTCCTCCGAGCTCATCGTCGCGACGACCCGGACCTCGACGCAGCTCACGTCGTCGAGCGGCGTGTCCGCGTCGCTCGGGACGTCCATGGCCACGTTGACCATGTCCTCGAGCGTTCCGATCGAGATCAGCTCGCCGGGCGGAATCGGCCCCTGTCTGGTGAGCGAAACGATCTCACGGTCCGGCTGCTCGGACGAGGAGATCGGGGTGCGCTCCGTGATCGGCGCCGTGTAGTCGCCATTCGCCGTTTCCACGACCGCGATGATGCGTTCGAGATAGATGATCTCCGACGACAGGTTCACGACCGTGCACGTGGATTCCGCTCCAGGGCCGGCCATATCGTCGATGAGGATGCGGGGACGCCGCCTGCGCCTGTAGTCCTTGTAGAACATCTGCGCGTAAACGACCCACACCAGGAACATTCCCACGGTTCCGGCGGCGCTGATGACGTCGGAGTGTTGCGTAAGCCAGCTCATGCCGGCTCGCAGGCAATACCTGTGCCAGGCGCTGGCGCGGCCCGACCCGCGGCCGCCGCCTGGTCGAGCGCGTTAGCGGCGCCCGCGCGGCGTGACGCCCGCGCAGGAGCGGCGCTATGCTGGGAGAAACATGAAGTTCGTCTTCGAAGTCCGGATCCGGCCGGGCCACACGGCCGAGCAGTACGCCGACGCATGGGTCCGCGTCAGCGAGATCCTGCAGCGGGCGCCGGGGGCCCGCGGCACACGCCTGCACCGCAAGATCGGCGATCCGGACGTGCTGCTCGCGATCGCGAGCTGGGACTCCAAGACTTCCCGGGACGCGATGGAAAGCCGCCGCGATCCGCGGGTCGCAGCGCTGCTGCGCGAGGCGGCCGAGCACTGCGAGGTCCGCGTGCTGGGCGAGTTCGAGGAGCCGGAATGGATCGTCGATCCGACGGCGGACTGAGCGCGCCGATCGCGACGGCCCCGTCGCTTCAACGGCCCCGCCACCTTGCTTCGAGCGGCGGCGGGCACGGAAGGCGCGACAGGCGACGCGCTCGCGGAATGTGACGGCAATCCTGTGCCGCGCGGCGCGGCCGGCCGATACTCCGCCCGGAGTCATAACGAGACCGGGTGCATTATGTCGGCCAGAGCTTCGTGCATCGCCGCCGCGCTGATTTTGACCGGCTGTGCCGG
>JAFGNC010000041.1 GCA_016927175.1 Gammaproteobacteria bacterium
CCGCGCCGGGCGAGCTCGAAGCTGTAGAAGCCGGCGTTGCAGCCGATGTCGAGGACGCGCCAGCCGCCGAGATCCTGCGGCACGCAGTGCTCGACCTTCCGCCACTTGTTCCGCGGGAAATCGCCGAGGGGATGTTCCGGCGCGGTCTCGGCCCCGCCAGGCAGATGCAGGTTGTGAAACCAGTCACCGAATTCGGCGGGCGCGGCCGCAGCCGCACCATTTTCCGTTGCCTGCCGGGCCATCATTCCGTCCTCATCCATACGCTTCGAGATAGGACTCGAGCTCCCGCGCCCGCCGCTCGCCGGTGTGCTGTGCCAGCACGCGCCGGCGCGCCGCTGCGCCGATCGACTCCCGCTCCTCTTCCGAGATGTGCCGAACGTGCTTCAGCACGTCGGCGCTGCGGTCCGCGATCAGTATCTCGTTCTCGAGATCGAAGAACGAGTCGAGCCCAACCCAGTAGTCGGAGATGATCGGCGTGCCGCAGCATGCGGCCTCGAACAGTCGAACGCTCGGGGAATAGCCCATCTGGCGCATGTCCGAACGGGTCAGGTTCAGCGTGAAGCGCTGGCTGCAGTAGAAGCTCGCGTGCTCGCCCGGCGGCACGTGCGACACATGACGCACGTTCGATGGCCATTCGACGGTTTCCGGGTACTGCGGTCCCGCGACGGTAAAGCGCCCGTCCGCCCACTGCGCCGCGGGCTCGAGCAGCAGCTCCGTCAGCGGCGCCTGCCGATCGGCGGAGTACGTGCCGAGGTAGCCGAGGTCGTCGTCGCGCGGCACGTCCTTCGGCATGTGGACGTCCGGGTCGACCGAGCAGTACAGCGGCACGGGACGCGAGGCTCCGAGGCTCTTCAGCTCGTCGAGCACGGTGCCCCCGGAGAAGCTCAGGTAAAGATCGAATTCCGGCACGATGTCGCGGCTCAGGTATTCGCAGCGGTCGTTGCGCAGCTGCGCGACGGTCACCGGCGTGTCGATGTCGTAGAACGCGAGCACGCCCTGCGCATTGCGCTTCAGCCCCTCGAGGAGCCGCGGCGTCTCCCGCACGTAGGAGCCGATCATGACGAGATCCGCGCTCGACAGCGAGTTGCGCCAGTCGTGCAGCAGCGCGTCCGCGTTCGAGTAAAAGTGCAGCGCGTCGCAGTCCGGCAGATCACGGTGCGCCGCGTACCACGGCTCCTCCCGCTCGTAGAAGTCGACCGTATGACCGTGCGCCAGCAGGCCCTTGATCAGGGAGCGGTACGTCGTCGCGTGGCCGTTGCCCCATGACGAGCTGAGGCTGAGTCCGATCATCGAAATCTTCATGGCATCTCCTTGCACGACTTCCTTGTTGTTATGCGCTCGCGGCGCGGGAGTCCGCGCCCGCCAGCAAATCCTCGAGCTGCGCCGCCCGGTGACGGTACGTGTGCTCGCCCAGCATGCGCCGGCGCGCGCGCTGCCCGATCCGCCGCGCCCGTTCCGGCGTCAGCTCGTGCACGAAACGCGCCACGTCGTCCGGTCCGTGTGCGACGAGCACTTCTTCGTCCGGCGCGAGAAACAGCTCGATGCCCTCCCACGCATCCGTGATCAGGCAGGCGCCCGAACCGGCCGCTTCGAACACTCGCGTGGCGGGGGCGTAGCCGACGCCGGCCATCTCATCGCGGCTGATGTTGATGACGGCCTTAGGCGTCACGTTGAACGCGTTGTGGTCGGCGGTGTAGACGTGCCCGACCCAGTTCACATTGGGCAGCTCGCCGGCGCGATCCTCCCAGCCCGAGCCGCCGAGCACGAAGCGCCGGTCGGCGAGCCGGCGCGCGGGCTCGAAAAAGAAGGCATCGACTCGCTTCTCCCGGTCGGGCAGCCGGTTGCCGAGGAACCCGAGATCCCCTTCGAAACGGCCGTCGCTCGCGACCGGGTGGTGGCTCGTCGGGTCGAGCGCGTTGTAGATCACGTCGCAGCGGCGGGCGCCCAGCGCGAGATAGCGCCGGCGCGCGGGCTCGCCGCCGCCGTAGCACAGCACATGGTCGAACGCGGGCAGCAGCGCGCGCAGCGGATCAGCTCGATCCGCTTCGAGCCGCGCCAGCGTCGCCGGCGAATCGACGTCCCAGTAGACGGCGGACGCGCGGCCGGACGAGCCGAGGCTCGCGATCTCGGCATCGAGCACGTCGTCGCCGACGCCGACGCCGCTCGCTTTGACGACGAAGTCCGAGCGGCTCGCCTCGCGCAGACAGCGCGATACGTCCGCCCATTCGCCGGGCGCATAGACGGTCACTTCCGCCCACGGCGGCGCGGCATCGAGATCCCGGTGCGATTGCCGCTCGTACGCGTCCGGCTCGTAGAAGTGCAGCCGATGGCCGCGCGCGTGCAGCTCCCTCGCGAGGCCCCGGTAGTACGTGGCCGCTCCGTTCCAGTAGGCCGACAGAATGCTCGAGACGAAGAAGCTGATCTTCATGACGCCGCCGCGACGAAAGGTGTATGACCGAGCTCCGCATCGATCGCGAGCAGCTCGTCGACGCGATGCGCGCAGGTGTGCCGCCGCCGGATCCTGTCGAGACCCGAGGCCGCGAG
>JAFGNC010000042.1 GCA_016927175.1 Gammaproteobacteria bacterium
CCGCAACGCTCGAGCTGCACTGGAACGTCGGCGGCGGAAGAGCGAGACACGTGCTGCCGGCGGAGCAGGCGTGGTCGCGCGCGCGCCGGCATCGAGGCGGCTCGGGGGAGTTCGCGGTGCTCGCGCCCGATGACGCCGTGCTGCACGCGTTCGCGCACACGCAGGTCGCCGACCGCCACGACAGGCTGTGCTTCATCGGGCTCAGGACGATTCAGGATCTCGCGGCACTGTCCGCCCATTACGGCGCGGAGCTGAACTGGCAGAACGTGCAGCAGGCCGTCCGCCGCAGCGGGCACGAACGCGAGCTCGTGCGGTATCTGTACTGTGCATGGCGAGTGGGCGGCATCCCTCCGCCCCTCGAGCTCGCATTCTCGCGCTCCGATGCCGCATACCTCGCAGCCTGCCGTGCGTCGATCCGCTGGAGCTGGTTGCGAAGAGCCATCAGCGGAGCCGAAGCCCGGTGGTACCGCCGCTGGCACGCTTCGAACGCGGCCCCGCTGCTTGCGGCCGTGCGGCCGCTTCCCAAGGGGCGCTGACGCCCGGCCGCGAGGCCCCTGGCGAACGGACGCCGATGCCCGGCCGCGCGGCGCGTCCGGTCCGGCCGGGCGACGCCGCCGCTCGGCATCGGCGCCATTCTTCCGAATACCGCCGTCGGCGAATAGCGACAGGCTCCGCGGCGGGCGTAGCAGCCGGAGTCTGCACCCACTGCAACTCCGCACCCCGCGGGCTACACTAGCTCCCGTGGATACCCCGCCCCCGCAATTCGAGGATTTCTTCGAGAACTCTCCCGTGCCCCTGCACTGCGTCGGGCCGGACGGCACGATCCTGCGCGCGAACCAGGCCGAGCTCGACATGCTCGGCTACAGCGCCGAGGAGTACGTCGGCCGGCACATCGCGGAGTTCCACGTCGAGTGCCCCGTCATCGACGACATGCTGTGCCGCCTCACGAAGGGCGAGACGCTGCACAAGCATCCGGCGCGCCTGCGCTGCAAGGACGGCTCGATCCGCGACGTCGAGGTCAGCTCGAACGTGCTCTTCGAGAATGGCCGGTTCGTGCACACGCGCTGCTTCACGATCGACGTGACGGACCGAAAGCGCGCCGAGGCCGCGCTGCGCGGCAGCGAGCACCTGTTCAGCGAGATCATCCAGGCGCTGCCGGCCGCCGTCTACGTGACCGACGCCGACGGCGTCATCACGCACTTCAACCAGGCGGCCGTCGAGCTCGCCGGCCGCGAACCGCAGCGGGGCGTAGACCGGTGGTGCGTCAGCTTCAAGCTGTACCGGCCCGACGGCACGCACCTGCCGCACGGCGAGTGCCCGATGGCGCTGACGCTGAAGACCGGCCGCCCGGTGCACGGCGAGGAGATCATCACCGAGCGTCCGGACGGCTCGCGGCATCATGTCGCGCCCTACGCGACGCCGTTGCGCGACGACGCAGGCCGGATCGTCGGCGGCATCAACATGCTGATCGACGTGACGGAGCGCCGCCGCGCCGAAGAGCAGCTGCGCGCGAGCGAGGAAAGCTATCGGCGCCTCGCGGAGCTGTTGCCGGTCGCCGTCTACACGTGCGACGCGGCGGGCAGGATCACGTATTTCAACGAGCACGCCGCCCGCCTGTGGGGCCGGGAGCCGCAGCTCGGCAGCGACAGTGAGCGCTATTGCGGCTCGTTCGAGCTGTTCCTGCCGGACGGCAGCTTCCTGCCGCACGACGAGTGCCCGCTCGCCGAGGCGCTGCGCGAAGGCAGGCGCTTCCGCAACGCCGAAGTGTTCATCCGCCGCCCCGACGGCACCCGCGTGCAGGCGCTCGTCAACGTCGACCCGATCCTCGACGCCGACGGCCGCATCGTCGGCGCGATCAACGCGTTCCAGGACGCGACGGCGCTGAAGCGGGCCGAGCGCGCGCTGCGCCAGCAGAAGGACGACCTGCAGACGCTGCTCGACACGCTGCCCGTCGCCGTGCTGATCGCGCACGATTGGCAGTGCCGGCGCATCTCCGGCAACCGCGCCGCCGCCGCGATGCTGCGCATGCCGCTCGACGGCAACTTCTCGAGAAGCGCGCCGCCCGACGAGCTGCGCACCCACTTCCGGTTTCAGCAGAACGGCCGCGACGTGCCCGTGCCCGAGCTGCCGATGCAGCGCGCGGCGCGCGGCGAGGTCGTGCAGGGCGAGGAAGTGGACAACGTCTTCGACGACGGCAGCGTGATCCATACGATGATCTCCGCGCAGCCGCTCGCCGACGAGCGCGGCCGCGCCCGCGGCGCCGTCGCGGCACTGCTCGACATCACCGCACACAAGCGCGCCGAGGCCGCGCTGCGCGACGCCGACCGCCGTAAGGACGAGTTCCTGGCGACGCTGTCGCACGAGCTGCGCAACCCGCTCGCGCCGATCCGCACCGCGCTCAGCATGCTCGGCCGCTGCCGCGACGACCCGGCCCGCTTCGAGCGCTCGAGGGCCATCATGGAGCGCCAGGTCTCGCAGCTCGTGCGCCTGATCGACGACCTGCTCGACGTCGCGCGAATCAGCCGCGGCAAGATCCGGCTCCGCATGCAGCGGATCGACCTGGGCACCGTGATACGCCAGGCCGTCGAGACGAGCCGGCCGGCCGAAGGCGCCGATCAGCCCGCGATCGAGGTCGAGACGCCGGAGCGGCCGATCGAGCTTTTCGCCGATCCGGTCCGGCTGACGCAGGTGTTCGGCAACCTGTTGAGCAATGCATACAAGTACACCGGCGCGGGCGGTTCGATCCGGGTTCGCGCGGAGCGCCGCGGCGGCCGCGCCGTCGTCGCGGTCAGGGACGACGGCCAGGGCATCCCGCCCGACCAGCTCGAACGCATCTTCCAGATGTTCTCGCAGGTCGAGCAGCCCGAGTGCGGCGCGGTCACGGCCGGCGGCGGGCTCGGCATCGGCCTGTCCCTCGCGAGGCGGCTCGTCGAGATGCACGGCGGGTCGATCGACGCGCACAGCGAGGGCCTCGGCCGCGGCACGGAGTTCGTCGTGCGCCTGCCGCTTGCGGCCGGCGCCGAAACCGAGGCCGGTGACGCGAACGGGGCCGGCGACGCCGCCGGCAGCTTGCCGTGCGACCGCGCGCCGAAGCGCCGCATCCTCGTCGTCGACGACAACGTCGACGCGGCCGAGACGCTCGCGATGCTGCTCGAGGCCGAAGGCCACGTGACCGGCGTCGTGCACGACGGGCCGTCGGCGCTCCGGGAGATCGAGCGGTTCGAGCCGTCCGTGATCCTGCTCGACATCGGCATGCCCAACATGGACGGCTACCAGGTCTGCCGCGAGATCAGGCGGAAGCCGCGCGGCAGGGACATCGTCGTTGCGGCGCTGACCGGCTGGGGCCAGGAAGAGGACCGGCGCAGGTCCGTCGCGGCCGGGTTCGACGCGCATCTGGTCAAGCCGGTCGAGATCGAGTCGCTGCAGCGGTTGCTCGAAGGAGAGGTTGCCGCGAGCGCGGCGGTGCATTGAGCGGCTGAAGGCGCCGGCTCTTTCATTCGTCCAGGATGGCGCGTTTGTCTCTTGCGCCCGGCGCCGAGCCGCCGCTGCGGCCTGCCCCTACCAGCCGGAAAATTCCATGATCCGGCGACAAGGGCGGGATGCGGCTACGGTCCTTCTTCCGCAGGCTCGCACGCAAAGCGCCACTTGGGACGAGCCGCCGCCCTCCCTGCCGAACGCTCGGCAGCGCTCCCCGGCGGATCATTCGCCAGACCGTCGATTCGGACACGCCGAGGGCTCTCGCCGCGTCTGCGATGCCGACCAGTTTCTCCCGCCTGCACACGATGTCAGGTTAACGTTGCAGAACCTTCTGTCAAACCTGTCAATCCAGCCGAAGCGGCTCGATTTCGCGCTTCTCTACCGCCCGCTCGCGGATCAGCGCCACCGTTTCCCGCACGTAGCGCCTGCCGCTCAAGCCGGCCGCGGTTTCGGCCCCGGCCGCCGCCAGCGCGCGCCGCGCGTCGTCGTCCTCGAGCAGCGCCAGCGTCAGGTCGGCGAAGGTTGCTGCGTCCGGCTCGTCGATCAGCCACGGCGCGTACTCCGCCGGCAG
>JAFGNC010000295.1 GCA_016927175.1 Gammaproteobacteria bacterium
CGCCATGTTGCTGATCAGCTGCCGGACCTCGTGCTTCTGGTTCGGATCGAGGCCGTCCGTCGGCTCGTCGAGCAGCAGAACTTCCGGGTCGTGCAGGATCGCCTGTGCGAGCCCGACCCTGCGGCGGTAGCCCTTCGACAGGGTGTCGATGCTTTGCTCGAGCACGTTTTCGAGGTGCAGCAGGCCATAGACCTCGTCGAGCCGGACTTTGCGCTGGGCGGGCGGTATGCCCCTCGCCTCGGCGACGAACTCCAGAAAGCCCCGCGGCGTCATCTCCGGGTAGCTCGGCGCGCCCTCGGGCAGGTACCCGATCCGCTTCTTCGCCTCGATGCCCTGCGTCTCGACGTCGTAGCCGCAGACGGTCGCGCGGCCCGACGTGGCCGGAAGGAAGCCCGCGACGATGCGCATCGTCGTGGTTTTGCCCGCCCCGTTCGGTCCGAGAAAGCCGAGCACCTCCCCGGGCGAGACGCGAAAGCTCAAATCGTCGACGGCGACTAGCCGCCCGTACTGCTTGGTCAGTCCCTGACAGTCGATCATGTCGATCACCGGCTGATTGCTGTCGAATGTGCCGCCGGCGGAAGGCTCGGCGCCGGAGCAGCGAGAGAGGCGCGGCTCGGCGGTCGGGCTCCCTGGCGACGGCGCACAATTCTGCATAGCGCTCGTGGCGGGTTCAAGGCTCGCCCCGCTGCTCGCAGCTTCCGCGAGTGGCGGTGCCGACGCGGGCAGTGGCATGCTGTCGCCAGCGGAGGTGCGGAGAACGCGCCGGCGGGCACGGAAGTCATGGAGAGTCGAGTGAACCGTTTGCTGTTGATCAACGGGAAAATAGTCAGCGACGGCGAGATCCGTGAAGCGGACGTTCTGATCGCGGGCGACCGGATAGAGGCCGTCGGCACCGCGTTGCCCGCGGGCGGCTCAGAGGTCATCGACCTCGACGGGCGCTACGTGTTCCCCGGGCTCATCGACGATCAGGTGCATTTCCGGGAGCCGGGTTTCCCGGACAAGGCGACGATCGCCTCGGAGTCTCTCGCCGCGATCTGCGGCGGCGTCACGAGTTACCTCGACATGCCGAACACGTCACCGCCGACCACGGACCGGGCCGCGCTGCGCCACAAGCACGGAATCGCCGCGCGGACGAGCCACGCCAATTACGGCTTCTATCTGGGTGCGACGAACACCAACATCGACGAGATCCGCCGCGTCACGGCCGAGGAAGCCTGCGGCATCAAGGTCTTCATGGGCGCGTCGACCGGGAACATGCTCGTCGACGACCCGGCGACGCTCGACGCGATCTTCCGGGACGCGCCGCTGCCCGTCGCGACCCATTGCGAGGATTCGCCGATGATCCGGGCGGCCGAAGCCCGCTTCCGCGAGCGATACGGCGAGGACGTTCCGATGTCGGCCCACCCGCTGATCCGTTCGGCCGACGCCTGCTACGCCTCGTCGAGCCTGGCCGTCGAGCTCGCGAAGCGCCACGGCACGCGCTTGCACGTCCTGCATCTGACCACGGCCAAAGAGCTCGCGCTGTTCGAGCGCGGGCCGATCCGGGACAAGCGCATCACGGTGGAGGTCTGCGTGCACCACCTGTGGTTCGACCAGTCCCGCTACGAGGACCTCGGAACGCTGATCAAATGCAACCCGGCCATCAAGACCGGTGAAGACCGGGACGCGCTACGCCGCGCGGTCGTCGAGGACGTGATCGACGTGATCGCGACGGATCACGCGCCGCACACGCGCGAAGAGAAGGCGAACACCTACTTCGCCGCCCCCGCCGGGCTGCCCCTGGTCCAGCATTTGCTCGGAATGCTGCTCGAGATGCACCGCGACGGCGTTCTGAGCCTTACGACGATCGTCGAGAAAGCCGCCCACAACCCGGCCCGACTGTTCGGCATCGTCGACCGGGGATTCGTGCGGGAGGGTTATTTCGCGGATCTCGTCGTTGTGGACCTCGACGCGCTGACGCCGGTGACGGAGGAACAGCTGCGCTACAAATGCGGCTGGTCGCCTCTGCAGGGCGTCAGCCTGCACTCGGCGGTTTTCATGACGATCCTGAACGGGGTGCCGGTATATCGGAACGGAAAGCCCGCAGAGGCTCCGCAGGGAAGGGCGCTCAAGTTCGCCGGGCGTTGAGCCCTGTCGCGGGCAGGGCGCAGGAGGGTGAAAAAAACGGGGGCCAGGTCCGAACGTCCATGTTCTCTTCGTTGCGAAGACAACAATTCCTTGTTCGATGCCGGAATTTAACCCGGCCCCCTCACAAACGCCTTCCGGCTCGGCCGGCGGCCACCATGGGGGAGGGCTGGTGGCCGCCTCAACACCGCTTAACCGCGGGTAAGGGTCTCGCTTTCGGCGAGAAGCAGCTTCGGTGCGGAAACCTCCTTCAGGTTCTCGTCGAGCCTAACCCTGATCTGCTCGTTGAGTGACCGCACGTATTCGTCCTGAGATGAGCGAAACAGCGCCTGCCGGACCTGGGCCAGGTTGGTGCCGTAGACGACTATCTCTTCAGTGGCCGCCGACTGCTGACTGAACAGCCCTACGGCGGCCGCTAGAGCCAGGCTGGGCATGTACAGTGTCCGCGTAAACATTACAATCTTCCTTTTACGAAACTCCGAAAGTGGATCCGCTTTGACAGATCCGGTTGCGTTCTCCCTATGCACCAGACGTGCCAACTTCACATATCAGCAAAATCAACCAGATACGGCGCGAGGCTCTTACGGAATTCCGTGATTTCACGGGAATCCGTTGACCAATTTTACGGAAATCCGTAGAATCCCGCTATGTCACTCGCCGACCGCTACCAATGGCTTTTCCGTAAGAGCCCCGCACTCACGGTTTCTCTGGACGAGGAGGGCTATTTCCTCGACGCCAGCGACGCCTGGCTGAAGCGTTTCGGCTACACACGGGAGGATCTGCAGCAAAAGCGCCCGCAGGACCTCGGCAGCCCGGAGTCGGCCCGGCGCGTCAACGAGGAATATCTGCCGCTGCTGCGGCGCACGGGCAGGCTCGACAGCGTGCCTTTCGACATCACGACCAAGAGCGGTGAGCACGTCGAGTGCCTCGCCAGCGCGATCGTCGAGCGTGGCGCCGAGGGCGACTACCTGAGGACAGTGGCCGTCTATACCGAGGTGCGGCAGCAGGCGAGGCTCGAAGCGCACTATCGCGAGCTGTACCGGTCCACGCCGGCGATGCTTTATACGGTCGACAGCCAGGGCCGCGTCGTGCACGTCAGCGACCGCTGGCTCGCGAAGCTCGGCTACCGGCGCGAGGAGGTGCTGGGGCGCCTGATCACGGATTTCATGGCCGAGGACTTCCGCGAGGCGCTGCTGGTCGACGGGCGACTGCAGGACATCATCGCGCAGGGCGAGCTCGAGAACGAGCCACGGAAATTCGTGACACGGAACGGCGAGATCATCGAGGTGCTGTTGTCCGCCCGAGCCGAGCGCGACGAGCAGGGGCAGGTGGTCGCGTTGCTCGTCGCGTCGAAGGACGTGACCGAGAGAAACCAGGCGGAAAGGCAGCTGCGGGCGGCGTTCGAGGAGAACGCGCGGCTCAGGGAAGAGCTGCAGCGGGAGCGGGATTATCTGCGCGAGGAAGTGCAGGTCTCGATGAACTTCGGCCGCATCATCGGGGAAAGTGCCGCCCTGAAGAAGATGCTGGCGCGCCTCGAGGCCGTCTCGCAGACGTCCGCGAGCGTGCTGATCCACGGCGAGTCGGGCGTCGGCAAGGAGCTGGTCGCGCACGTGATCCACGCCCGCAGCCCCCGCGCGAACGGGCCGCTGGTCAAGGTCAACTGCGCCTCGATCCCGCACGAGCTGTTCGAGAGCGAGTTTTTCGGCCACGTCAAAGGCGCGTTCACCGGCGCGCACCGCGACCGGGTCGGGCGCTTCCAGCTCGCCGACGGCGGCACGATCTTCCTCGACGAGGTCGGCGAGATTCCGCTCGACCTGCAGAGCAAGCTGCTGCGGGTGCTGCAGGAGAGCGAATACGAGCGCGTCGGGGACGATCGGACTCACACGGTCGATGTCCGCGTCGTCGCCGCCACGAACAGAGACCTGGAGAAGGCGGTCGAAGCGGGCCGCTTCCGCGAGGATCTGTACTACCGGCTCAGCGTGTTCCCGATCGACGTGCCGCCGCTCAGAGAGCGCGGCGACGACGTGATTCAGCTCGCGAGCCACTTCCTCGAGCGCACCTGCCAGGAGTTCGGCCACACGCCGCTGCAGTTGTCGCGCCAGCAGGCGCAGCTGCTGAAGCGCTACGACTGGCCGGGCAACATCCGGGAGCTGAAGAACGTGATCGAGCGGGCCGTGATCCTGTCGCAGGGCAAGGTGCTGCGGCTGGACCTCGCCATGGCCGACATCCTGAGCCCGGCCAAGATCGACCGGGCCGCCGCGGAGGACGGCGAGGACGAGGTCATGACCGCGCAGGATCTTCTCGAGCTCGAGCGCAACAACCTCCTCGCAGCGCTGCGCCGCGCGGACTGGCGCGTGTCCGGCAAGAACGGCGCGGCCCAGCTCGTCGGGATCAAGCCGACGACGTTCACCGACAAAATGAAGAAGTTCGGCATCAAGCGTCCGAACGGCGGCGCGCGAGCCTGAAGAAACGCGACGGCAGTCCTTGCCGGCGCTTTCCATAATTTGCTATATCTTCGCCGACGCCGTTGGGGGCACGGCGTTCGGCATCTCGAATCCCGCCATCTCCTGCACTGGAGGCCGCACCACATGTTGCTGCGATGCTGGTCGCGCAACCACAAGATGGGCACAACCACTACATGATTCATCTCGTAAAACGTTTCGAAGGGGCAGTCCTGGCGCTGGTCGGCGACGGCCCGATCAAGCAGCGCCTCGGCTACGCCTACTCGCGCTACCTCGATGGCCTGTATCCCGACGACCTGCCCGACCCGGTCCGCGAACGCTACGAGGCGTTGCATACCGCGATGCATCGTGCCGCGCCGATCGGCAAGGGCGGGCGCCTGAAGGCCAGCATCCAGAAGATGTCGTTCGCGGAGGCGAGCCACTACGCCGGCAAAGTCGTCGAGGTGTACGCGGAGCTGGTCCGCTGCGTCGAGCGCGAGCCGCTGAAGATCGTCCGCAGCGACGAGGCGCCTCGCGAGCCCGAGCCGCAGCGCGCCGTCGAGCCGCAGCGCGCCTCCGCCGGCCGGTCCTGAGCCGGTTCCGCGGCTCGCGGGCCGCTCGGCTGCGGGCGCTCGGGGTGCTCCGGGCGCTCCGGGCCGGGGCGTGGATCAGTTCACGGGCGCCGCCGGCAGCCCCTTCTATAATCGGCCGCCGCGTTCCGGGAAGTACGAACGATGAATCGAATACTGGTGTCCGCGGCGCTTGCGCTGCTGGCCGCCGCAAACGCCGGCGCCGAAACCGCCTACGTGACCGACCTGCTGAGGCTCGGCATCCACCGCGCGCCCGACACCAGCGATCGAGCCTTCGACAGCCTGATCAGCGGGACCGCGCTCGAGGTGCTCGAGAGCTCCGTCAACTACGCCCGCGTACGCACGTCCGAGGGGCAGGAAGGCTGGGTCAAGGCGGCCTACCTCGTTGCCGAGAAGCCGGCGCGGCTGCGCGTCGCCGAGGTCGAGGCGGAGCTCGAGACGCTGCGCGCGAAGCTGGACGCCGCGCAGACGGCGCGCGCGGCAGCCGAGCAGCAGGCCCGACGCATCGAGCAGGAAGTGCTGGCCGACGAGAACTCGGCCGCGGCGCTGCGGAAGTCCGTCGATTCGCTGCGGCGTGAGAACAGCGACTACGCGAGCCGGCTGGAACGCTATCGCGCGAGCCTGCCGCTCAACTGGGTATTGCCGGCACTCGTGCTGACGCTGATCGCCGGCTTCGCCGCCGGGTGGTGGTGGCTCGACGCATCGATCAGGCGCCGCCACGGCGGCTACAGAATCTACTGACGCGCGCGACGGCCGGTGCGGACGCCGCCGGCCGGCCCGGACGCCGGCGGCCCGGCCGCGGGAGCGTGCCGGCGCACCATCGGCGCGGGGGCGACGGCGGATCAGCGGCCGACGGCCTGCCCGCCGCGGCGCTGCGCCGCGTCGCGCCGTGCCGCCCGGCTGCGGCGCTCGCGGGCGCGCCAGTCCACCAAACGATAGCCGAGCAGCAGCGCGAGCAGCACGGCGTAGATCAGCGGCTGCAGTATGTCCGCCTTGACCTGCCACCAGAAATGCACGACGCCCAGAATCGCGATCGGGTAGACGAGGCGGTGCAGCTTCGTCCATCTCCGGCCGAGGCGTCTCTGCCAGCCTTTCGTCGACGTGACGGCGAGCGGAATCATCAGGACCAGCGCGAGCATGCCGACGGTGATGTACGGCCGCTCGGAGATGTCCGTCCACAGCCAGCTCCAGTCGAACCGCAGGTCGAGGGCCGCGTAGGTCAGGAAGTGCAGCACGAGATAGAAGAACGCGAACAGCCCGAGCAGCCGCCGCAGCCTCAGGAGCCAGTTCCACTTCGTCAGCTTGCGCAGCGGCGTGACGGCGAGCGTGACCCACAGGATGTTCAGGCTCGTCTTGCCCATCGTGTGCAGCACTTCCTCGACCGGGTTGGGTCCGAGGCTGCCGAAGCCGGCAATCTTGGCGACGATGATCGCGAACGGCGCCAGGCATGCGATCCACACGATCGGCTTCAGGATCGCGACCGGGTTCCGGGCGGCGCGATGACCTCCCGCAGCGATCACGGATTCCGTGTGCTGAGCCATTATCCGCGGGGGCGCCGGCCGCGATGCGGCGCCGCCGGCGCGACGCTCGCAGCCCGATCAGCGGCAGCGCAAGGACCTGCGAGCCTAATAGTTCTTGACCAGGTCGAGGCCCCTGTACAGGTCCGCCACCTCGTCCGCATAGCCGTTGAACATCAGCGTCGGAACCCGCGGCGAGAACAGCCCCGCGCCGAGGCGCCGTTCCGTCGCCTGACTCCAGCGCGGATGATCGACGTTCGGGTTCACGTTCGAGTAAAACCCGTACTCCTGCGGCGCCGCCATGTTCCAGCTGCATTTCGGCTGGGTTTCGGTGAAGTGGATCCTGACGATGGACTTGATGCTCTTGAACCCGTACTTCCACGGCACGATCAGGCGCAGCGGCGCCCCGTTCTGATTCGGCAGCACCTTGCCGTAGACGCCGACGGTCAGCAGCGTCAGCGGGTGCATCGCCTCGGCCATGGTCAGCCCCTCACGATAGGGCCATTCGAGCACCGGATAGCGCAGGCCCGGCATCTGGCTCGGGTCGTTCAGCGTGAAGAACTGGACGTATCTGGCTCCGGCAAGCGGCGCAAAACGCTTCAACAGATCGCCGAGCGGGAAGCCGACCCACGGCACGATCATCGACCACGCCTCGACGCAGCGGAACCGGTAGACGCGGTCCTCCAGCGTATGCGGCTTCAGAATGTCCTCGAGCGTGTACGTGCCGGTCTTCTCCGCTTCGCCCGTCACCTCGACGGACCACGGCGACGTCTCGAGCGTGTGCGCGTTGCGCGCCGGATCGCCCTTGCCGGTCCCGAACTCGTAAAAGTTGTTGTAGGTCGTAATGTCCTCGAAGGCGTTCGGCTCCTCCTCGACCGACCCCGGCCATTTCGCCAGCTCGCCGAAGTCGCCGTCGGGCGGCATCGCTGCGCCCAGCGCCTTCGACGCGGCGGGCAGCAGGCCGAGGGCCACGGCCGAGCGGACCACCTCGCGCCGGTTGAAGAAGGCGCTTTCCGATGTGATTTCAGACGGTTTGATGCGTTCAGTTCGCCTTCGCGCCATGATCGAGCCTCGCTTTCCTAATGACTTTTTCGACCGCGTGTCGTCGATCCGGTTGCACGGGGCCGCTCCAGGGCGGAACGCTCGTGCACGGCGCATGCCAGCAGGCCCCGACTCCGCTAGAATGCGCCGATCCTAGGATACACAATTATCCCGGCCGTTACGGCCGATAACCTTCCCCGGGGGCTCCGATGAAGCTGGTGACCGCAGTCGTCAAACCGTTCCGTCTCGACGATGTCCGCAATGCCCTCGCCGAGGTCGGCGTGCAGGGCATGACCGTTACCGAGGTCAAGGGTTTCGGCCGGCAGCGCGGACATACGGAGCTGTATCGCGGCGCGGAGTACGTCGTCGACTTCCTGCCGAAGGTCAAGCTGGAGGTGGCCGTCGCCGACGGCCTCGTCGAGCGGGTCATCGAGGCGATCATAGAGTCCGCGAAGACGGGCAAGGTCGGCGACGGCAAGATATTCGTGACTGACCTCGAGCAGGTCTACCGTATCCGCACCGGCGAGACCGGCGATCAGGCGATCTGAAGCCTCGTTCAGGCGGCGCCGTCCGGCCTGATCGGCAGCGCGAGCTCGACGTGCAGGCCGCCCTCCGGCCGGTTGCGCGCGCCGGCCCGTCCCCCGTGCAGCTCCATGACCCTGGCGGTGATCGCGAGCCCGATCCCCTTGCCCTCCGCCTGATGGTCCCGGCTCGGATCGACCCTGAAGAACGGCTCGAAAATGCGCTGCGTTGCCTCGGGCGGCACGCCAGGACCGTTGTCGAGCACGTGGACCGCGATTTCGTTGCCGTCGCTGTCGAGCCGCACGTCGACCCGCTGCTCGGGACCGGTGTGGGACAACGCGTTGCGCAGCACGTTCTCGATCGCGCTCCGCAGCCCCGCCCGGTCCCCGAGGATCGTCGGCACGCGCGCCGGGGAATAAGCGATCGTCGCGGAGCTGTGCTCGAAGCGGGCATCGTCGACGATCTCCTGGATGAGCTCGTCCAGCACGACGGGCTCCCGGCGCGGCGCCGCGTCCGTCCGCAGCCGGGTCAGCGTCATGACCTGTTCCACCAGCGCGTTCAGCTTCTCCGTTTCCTGCTCGATCCGCTCCAGGTGGGCCTTGGCGGCATCGCCGGCGTTGCGCTCGGCCAGGGCCAGCGCAACGTGGATCCGCGCGAGCGGCGAGCGGAACTCGTGCGAGACGTCCCGCAGCAGCGCTTCCTTGTCCATGACCAGCGCCTGCAGCCTTTCGGCCATCGCGTCGAAGTCGCGGGCGAGGCGGCCCGTCTCGTCCCTGCGCCGGTTGATCGGAGCCCCGACCCGAGTCTCCAGCGCGCCGGCCGCGAGCTCGCGGGTCGCTTTCTGCAGCTTGACGATCGGGGCGGAGACGTAGCTCGCGAGAAGCAGTGAGGTCAGCGCCGCGGCGATCAGCGCGATCGTCAGCACGGCGACCTGGGTCCCGGGCCAGGTCAGGATGCCGAAGAACGTGACCGGGGCGCGCGCGAAGACGAGGCGGTACTCCTGGCCGTCGTCCCCGAAAATTTCCGGGGTCAGCTGCATCGGGCGAATGTTCCGCGGCCGGTCGAAGCGGTTGAAGCTCTCCTGCTCCAGCAGCTTGGCGACGGACGGCGGCGGCCTGCGCCCGAGCAGCTCGTTGCCGCGCTCGTCGATGACGAGCAGCGCCATGCCGGGCGCGGGCCTCGGGTTGCGGAGCATCCACAGCCGCAGGCGCCATTCCCCGCCCTGCTCGAGGGCTTCCGCGGCTTCCTGAATGATCCGGTCGCGGCCCTCGAAGTTCAGCTGGTCGAACGCCTGGTCCGCCAGCTCCGAGCTGACGATCACGGCGCCGACCAGCGTCAGCGTCATGGCCACGCCGAAAGTGACGAATATCTTCCAGAACAGCCGCATCGTCGTCTGCCTCGGCGGACCCCCCGAAAAGCCGATTACTCCGGCGGCGGTACCAGCACGTAGCCGCTGCCTCTGACGCTGCGAATCTGCAGCTGATCGTCCGATTCCTGCCCGAGCTTCTTGCGCAGGTTGCTGATGTGCGTGTCGAGGCTGCGGTCGTCCGGCAGCAACCGCCTGCCGAGCGCGGTGCGCGTCAGCGTCTCCCGCGACACGACGTCGCCGGCCGCCCGCATCAGCGTCGCCAGAATCACGAACTCCGCGTTCGTCAGCCGCAGCGGTTCACCGTCGAGCTTCGCCTCCCGGCGCTGCAGGTGTGCCGTCAGGGGGCCGACCTCGAGCTCGACGACGTCGTCCTGCTCCGACTCCGACGTCCTGCGGAAGATGGCTTTGATCCGCGCGAGCAGCTCTCGCGGGTTGAAGGGCTTCGGCAGATAGTCGTCCGCTCCCATCTCGAGGCCGACGATCCGGTCGACGTCGTCCCCCCGGGCCGTCAGCATCAGCACGGGCGTGTCGATGCCGGCCTCGCGCAGCTGCCGCAGGACCTCGAAACCCGAAAGCCCGGGCAGCATGACGTCAAGCACGATCAGGTCGTGCTCGCCCGTCTGCGCTTCGCGGAGACCCGCCGTGCCGTTGGCGACGGCCGTGACCGACAACCCCTCCGGCGCCAGATACTCGTCGAGCATTTCCGTCAGCCGGGTGTCGTCGTCGATGATCAGTACACGGTTCATGCTCACGCCCGCCGTCGGCAAGTTGCCATAAGCTCATCCCAAGCCCAAGCGTCGGACGAACGACCGCGCCGGGGCTTCAGAAAAATTCACACCTGGGCTTTCCGGCGCCGCGCCGTGCAGCAGCGGGCCCGGCGGCTCAATCGAGCTCCGGCGGGACGAACCCGGCCGGCTTGACGATGACGAGGTCGCACGGCAGCCGGTCTAGCGTGCGCTCCGCGGTGCTGCCGACGAAGATGCGCTTCAGCCCGCTGCGCGACACGGCCCCCATGACGACCATGTCGACCCCGTTCTCACGCGCCGTCTCGACGAGCACCTGATGCGCCGGACCTTCCGTCAGGTGCACGTGGTCGGGTCGAACCGGATAACCGCCGAGCAGCCGGTCGAGCGCCTCGCGGTGCTCGCGCTCCATGCTCGCCGTCAGCTCCGCGACCGGAACGGACATCGTCGTGCCCGGCGTGTCGGACGCCGCCGCGAGAACCGGAGCCGTATCGAAGCTGTGCAGCACGTGCAGCTGTCCGCCGACCGCCGTCGTCAGCTCCTTCGCGAACGACAGAATCGTCCGGTCGAGCTCGGCGGGCTTGTCGTGCTCGTGCATCGGGTCCACGGCGGCGAGCACGGTCGGAGCCGCCGCGACGTCGCGGGGTTTCACCAGAAGCAGTGGCGCCGGGCACGCGCGAATCAGGCTCCAGTCCGTATTAGAGAGCACCGTCCGCTTCAGCACGTCGTGATAGTGCGTGTCCTTCACGACGAGCACGGGCTGCGACTCTGTGACCTTGCGCACGATGCCGTGGTCGAGCGGCTTCGCCCACCGGACGTCCACCGTGACGGTCAGCCCCTGCGCAATCAATGGCTGCGCAAGTTTGTGCAGTCGCGCCTCGTGATTCTTCAGCAGGCTCTGGCGCGCTTTCTCGAGACCCTTCGAATCGAAGAAACGGCCGCCGGCGAGGTATTGGTCGTAGTCGCAGATGAACAGCTCGAGGGACGCGCCGAAGGCTTTTGCGAGCCACGCCGCTCGCGCGAGGGCCGGCTGCTCGGCGGCCGTAGGATCTATGACGGACAGGATCTTCTTTTCGGACATGGGCTTGGCTTTCTGTCGACGACCCCGTGAGCTTAC
>JAFGNC010000296.1 GCA_016927175.1 Gammaproteobacteria bacterium
TCTGCTCGGCTGGCTGCTATTCGGAGTGTTCACGGTTGCGACCCTGGGCATCGCCTGGCTGCTCGCGTTCATCACGCGCTGGATCATCAACGCAATACTGCTGATGCTGACGGACCGTCTGACGGATCACCTGAAGATCGACGGCTTCGGCTGGGCGCTCGGCGGCGCGTTGATGATGTCGGCGATCGGCACGCTCGGGGAGTGGCTGCTCGGCGGCCTGTTTTAGGAGCCTGTTTGAGAGCGGCGCGCCGCCCGCTCCGGCATCGAGCTTTCGGAACGGCTCATGGCGCACCGCCGCGGCTTCTCACGCGGGTGCGTTTCCGGAATCCCGGTTCTGCTCGCCGATCGGCCGGCGCATCAGCATGGCGGGCAGGGAGATCCCCAGTGGGAAGTCGATGACGATGCTGCGAACGCTGTCGAAGCCGAGGGCCGCGTAGAATTTCTGTGCGTTGAGACTGGCATAGCACTCGAATTCCTCGATGCCCGCGGCGCGCGCGTCCGCCTCGCAGCGCCGGTAGATCGCCCGTCCGACCCCGCGCCTCGCCCAGCCGGGGTGCGTCGCGAAATGCCGAAGGTGGCCGACGCCGGGCTCGACGCTCGAGGTTCCGGGCCGCTCGCGCGTCCAGCCGCCGCATCCGAGGAGCGTGCCGTTGCCGGCCTGCGCCACGTAATACGTACCGCTTCGCAGCAGTCGTTCGTTGGCTTTCGTCATGGGATCGAGCGCCGGAGCGAGGTCCGCCTCATCGTAGGCCGCAGCCATCAGCACCGGATACGACGCCTGCAGAAGCGCAGTGACCGCGGCGGAGTCCTCTGGCACCGCGATCCTCACCGAGAAAACATGTCGAGTCGTGCTCATGATGCTTCGAAACGGCTGCGATGCGGCCTTCGCCGGCGTCAGCCGTCCTCCGCCGGAACCGGGGCCAGAAGGTTCGCATCACGCGCCAGGCGCCATCTGCCGTTCTCTTTGCGCAGGATCGACAGCGTGTGCCCCGCGCGCGTCATCGGCTTGCCTCCGCCGGCAGGTGTGACCGTGACGCTGAGCCTCGTCCACATGAATGCCCAGTCGCCGAGGACGCGAATCTCCTCGATTTCGCTCGAGCCGTCGAATTGCGGCGCCTCGGCGCCTGCCTGAGCGCGCGCCGCCGCGGCGAAATCGCTCTTGCGCATGATCGCCTGGCCGGGGACGAGGAATACGGCGTCTTCCGTCATCAGCGACAGAATCGTGTCGACGTCGCCGGCCTTCGTGGCGGACATCCACGTCGACACGAGCTGGCGAATCTCCTGTTCATCGCTTTGCATGCAAGGCCTCCTGCGCCACTTTCAGGATGGTCCTCAAGGTACCTCAACCGTGCCCGCGCCTTCGAGCCCCGGGCACGGTCAGCTCGATGATCCGCGGCTGCAGCGCTTCGCGGGTCAACGTGAGCCGAGCCAGCGCGACCGGCAGCGAGAACCGGCGCGGACCGGCGCTCCCGGGATTCAGATACAGCACGCCGTCGCCGTAGCGGATGCCCGGCTTGTGCGAATGGCCCGAGATCACGGCGTCGAAGCCGGCGGCTTGCGGGTCGAGATCCAGCTCGTTCACGTCGTGGATCACGTAAAGACAGCGTCCGTCGATCACGAGCACTTCCGTGTCGGGCATGGACAATGCCCACTTGTCGATGTTGCCGCGGATGGCCGTCACGGGCGCGATCGCCCGCAGCTCGTCGAGCACCTGCGGCTTGCCGATGTCGCCCGCGTGGACGATCGCGTCGCAGCCTTCGAGGGCCGCTTTGGCCTCGGGCCGCAGCAGGCCGTGGGTGTCGGAGATGATGCCGATGATTTTCGCGGTCATGAGTCCTGCGGTGTTTGAAGCCGAACTCGCTTCCGGTCGCGGAGTCTCGCCTCCTTACCGGCGTGCGGTGAGAAGGCGTCGCGTTCAGTCTTCGCCGCGCCGGGCGGTATGCCGCTCGACCAGGGCGGCCATGTCGAGCGATCGACCGTCGCCCCGGGCGGTCAGTCCGGCCACGACGCCCAGGCGGTCCGCCATCGGCCGGTTCTGGCTGACCTTCCACTTGCCGACGAGCTTTGAGATCGGAATCTCGATGCCGACGATCCCGCCGATCATTTGCTCGACGTAATCCGCCGGCGCATCCGACACCTTCCACGGCCGCGCCTGCCCGGCTTCGTGCGTATCGGTCAGGCGAGCCACGTGCTCGAGCAGCCACGCCCGGTCGTCGACGGCGCGGGGCAGGCCGTGCGCGTGAACGACGGCGTAGTTCCAGGTCGGCACCGCCTTGCCGTGCGCGTGCTTGCTCGGATACCAGGACGGTGTGATGTAGGCTTCCGCACCCTGGAAGGCGACCACCGACGGCACGTTCTTCGAGAAGAGCTGCCAGATGGGGTTCGAGCGCGAGACGTGGCCGGCGAGCGTGCCGTGCGGGCCGCGGTCGGGGTCGAGCAGGAACGGCACGTGGTTCACGATCAGCTCGCCGTCCCCGTGCGTGACCCACGTGCCGAGCGGATGGGACCGGATCAGCGCCTGAAGCACGCGGACGTCGGGCTCCTCGAATTGTTTCTGCAGGTACATGAGATTTCCTGTTGAACTCGAATCGGCGGTGCGCGCAGGGCCGTGCCTGTGGCCTGCTACTCAGGCACCCGCGCGCCGAGCAGCAGGCGCTGCTGCCCTCCGGTGGCCGCCGCCGAGCCCGCTGCCGCGTTCGATGCCCGGTTACAGAGGAACAGGTCCGTGACGCCGTCGCCGTCGAAATCCGCGGCCTCGACGTCGAAACCGTTGCCGTCGGCGGACTCCGGCAGGACGCTGCCCTGCGCCGCGGCGGAGTAGGTGCCGGAGCCGTCGTTCAGCAGCACCAGGTAGTCGCCGGCCGCCGGCGTCGTGCTGAAATCGGTCGATGGCGCGACGACATCCGTGTCGCCGTCCCGGTCCAGGTCGATGGCCTGGACCGTGAAGTTGTTGCGCGCGTCCTCCGGGAAACGGGAGGCCTCCGCGGTCTCGAATACACCGGAGCCGTCGTTCAGCAACAGGTAATCCCGAGGCGGCGCCTCGAGGGAGAAGCGCACGTTCGCGACGAAGAGATCCGGATCGTCGTCCCCGTCGACGTCGGCCGCCCGTATCTCGCGCGTCTCGTCGACGCGATCCGGCAGCGCGCGTGCCGTCGCATCGACAAAGCGGCCGCCTTCGTTCAGGAACATCTGGTTCTGACCCTCGTTGCCGACGACGACGTCCTGGTCGCCGTCCGCGTCGACGTCCACGAGCTCGAGGTCCTGCGTCCGCGACGAGCCGCGCTGCGGCCAACGCTCCTCCGTCTCGTCGCGGAAGCCGCCCCGGCCGTCGTTGAGCAGGACGCGGTTCGTGCCGATGTTTCCCGTCAGCACATCCGGCGCGCCGTCGCCGTCGAGATCCAGCACGGCGAGCGCATTGGAGACGTCGTCGGTCGGCAGCCGCATGCTCGCGTCCGTGAATCGCCCGGAGCCGTCGTTGATGTAAAGCTCGTCGGTCCGGTCGTCCTCGCTGACCAGCACCAGATCGAGATCGTTGTCGCCGTCGAAGTCGGCGAAGGCGACGTCCTCGCTGTCGTGCACGCCGCGCGGCAGCCGGTCGGAGGTGCCCCTGAACGTACCTGTGCCGTCGTTCAGCAGCAGGATGTTCGGCTGGAACTCCATCGCCAGCGCGAGATCGAGATCACCGTCCCCGTCGGCGTCGCCGGCCGCGGCGTCCATGCAGGGGCCGGCCAGGCTCGGCGGCAGGTGAGTGTTCGTCACCTCCGTGTAGAGTCGTGCCTGCGCGGAGGCCGCGCCCGAAAGACAGAAGCCCGCCGCAACGGCAAGGCTTCCCGCTGCCAGGGCGCCCGTCCTGGCGCTCGACGACGCCTTTCGCATCTGCGATACCCTGGTCGTTCGGGAACGAAATTTTCGAACGTTCAGCGAGTCGGGTCAATGATCCGTCGAGCCGCGGCTTTCTCCGGAGCCGCGCCGGAGCGAGCGGCGCCGCGCATGGCGGGAGAGGGCGCATCGCGAGCAGCCGGATCAGCTCGCGCGTTCGAGCCGCAGCGAGAAGATGACCTGATGCACGTCGGCCGGGTCCGGCTGCTCCGAGAAGCCGAACTGCCGCGCCAGCTTTCGCATCGGCTCGTTAGTGCCTGAATCGATCGAGTACAGGCGCGGGATGTTCCGGTCGCGTGCGTAGTCGATCAGGTGCCGCAACAGCAGCGTGCCGAGGCCTCTGCGTTGCCACGCGTCGGCGACGGCGACCGAGATCTCCGCGCCTTCCGACGGATCGTCGGCCACAGCGTAGCGGGCTACGCCTATCTGTCGCTCGCCTCCCGGCTCGTCCCCGGGCCCCGCTTCGCTCAACGCGACATACGCCATGTCGTGCGCGTGATCGGCCTCGCACATTCGCCGCAGTCTCTCCTCGCTCAGGTGGGCGACAGCGGCGAGGAACAGATAATGCCGTGTGCGCGCGGACAAGCCGTCGATGAACGCGGCGTAGCGGCCGATGTCCTGCGGGCAGATCGGCCGTATCCGCACCCGGCTGCCGTCGCGCAGCGTCCCGATCCATTCCTGCGGAGGCGGGGCGGAGGGCGCCGGGGCCGCAGAGGCGATCGGCGGCAGCGTCTCGATCTCGTCCTCGTCGAACTCCGTCAGCCAGCGCTCCTGCCCGTGGGCGTCCGCGCACCGCACGCTGTACACGGTCCTGCCGCTGCTGGCATCCACGTCGACCACGATACCGATGTCGCCGCCCGCGGGCGGCGTGTCCCAGCCCGCCCTGTGGCGTTCCCAGCGGCGCTCCTCGAGAAGAGCCCGGACTCTGACTTCCTGACCTTCACGAAACGGCACGTCTGTCTCCGGCAGTGCAAGTTCCCGGCGCGGGCGGCGTGTAGCGGAGCCGCCCCACGCCCGTTCCGACTGTCACTCGACCTCGTCGACGTCCGGCGGGGGCCCGGCCTGCGGATCGTTGGTCCGCTCGAAGGTCTTGAACCAGCAGCGCTCGCCTTCTACGAGTATCGAGCTGAATCTGTCGAGATTGCCGAGCGAGTCGGTGACGAACGCAACGGTAGTCGCGAAACGCAGGCCGACGCAGGGTGCGAAGAACTCGGCGCGGTACCACTGCCGATTGGCGCCCTCGATCAGGATCGCCTCGTCGGTGTCCGCTCTCCAGTTGCGGATCGAGCCGTTCAGGTCCGCGAAATGGATCACTGCGCGATCGCTCTGCGCCGTCCCGGGGCTCGCGAAAGCGAGCGCCAGGAGGCCGGCGGCGCAGGCGACGGTTCGACGTTTCGCAGCCATGGCGAATTTCCAGATGCGACGCTCAGGGGCCTGCATTGCCGATTCAAGCATCCCTGCACCGGCGGGAACATGCGTAGTAGTACGACCCTGCACGCTGCGCTCGACCGCGCGGTGCAGCAGGGGTGCGGCGCGGACTGATCCAGTCGTCGAGGAGATTCACCGGCAATGCCTCGCGGTTCGCCCCGGCTTCACGTCGATGTCGAAGTGCAGGACGTCTTCTCGTCTGCCGAGCTTCGAGTACAGGGCAATGGCAGGGGAATCGACGAGATCCGCCTGCACGAAAACGACGTAGGCCCCGCGGGCAGCCGCGATCTTCCTCAGCTCCTCGATCAGCGCCGTCGCGATGCCTTCGCGCCGATGCGCCGCTGCGACCGCAAGGTCGTACAGGTAGATCTCGCTGCGCTCCTGCTCGAACTTCTTGAGCTCGTAAGCCGCAATTCCGCCGACGACGTCCGTCCCTTTCATTGCCGCGAGCGCGATGAAGGACTCGCTGCCGAGCAGTCGCTCGAGATAGGCCCTGCCGGGGCGGGCGGCGGAATACGACTGCGCGTCGCCGAACGCCTCGCCGAACATGGCCGACACGGCCTCGAGCAGCGGGATGTCGGCGGGTGCGAGGAGACGTATCGTGAAGGAATCGGATCGAGACATGGCCGTGCCGAACGTTGAACGAGCGGGCCGGCGGCCGGATCTACCGGACCGCCCGGCGTCCGCGAGCGGGTGCCGAGAGCGTGCGCCGCGCGTGAGCGGCCCGCGCCCTCGGCGGTAGTCTATTACCGCGCTAGTCGATCGCGAAGCAATAGAAAAGGCCCGCTCCGCCGCTCGGCTCGAGGCTCTCCTGGCTGCAGCCGCGAGTGCCGTGCGTCGAATTCCAGGACGTGTTGTCGAAGCCCATCCGGTCGAAGTGCCCCACCTGCGCACTGCCTTCGCCGTCGGCGTTGCTGGTCCAGTTCGAGCAGGTATGGTCTTCTCCGTCGGTATACGCGCGGCCGTCGGGTTGGGAGCCCGTCAGGATGTCGTGGACGCTCGGTCCCTGGCCGAGGCGGCGGCCGGTGATGCCGACGAGGAAGTCGCCCTTCTCGGTCCGGGCGTGGAAGGAGTTCAGCCCGTTACCGAGCCGCGCGAGCTCCAGCGTGTCGCCGTGCAGATGCGCGAGGTCGCGGGCGATCATCTGGCCGCCGGCGCCGTACCACGGGCCTTCGCCGATGCGGTCGCGGGCATTGACCGCGTCCGGCCCCTGCGTGCTCAGGTAAGCGCGCCACGTGGAGTCGCCGCGGCCTACAGCTTCCGCGAGCGACTGGCAGTGAGCGTCCGCGCCCTCGAGGCCGCCGAGGTTGGCGCCGTCGCCGAGACCTACGCTCGTGATGAAAAAATTCATCTCAGGTTGTTCTTCTTGTTGGGAAAACGACGTGCCCGACGCCAACGCTCCGATCGCGGCGCTCAGCACCAACAGCCCTTGTCCTCTCATACCTACACCCCTAAGTTCTTGTTTTTGCCGAACGAGTTGCCCGTGGCATTCGGGCCACGATATCACCGGATCATTAGACCACGACCAGCGTGTGCCGGGCATCCAGTGGTGCGCCGAGCACGTTGTTAGGCGGCACCATTGGCACCTGCCTTAGCTTCTTTATCGATAAGCTCGTTGCATAGCAGTGCGACGAGCAAGAAGGTAAGGGCATCGGCCACGTAGATGCCGCCGGCGGGAAGGTAGTTGAGTGTCGGGAATCCCCACCTGACCCCACTGTGAGAGTAGGCCGTGTACCAATAAACGAGCAGATCCGTGCCGAGCAGAACCCTCCCGCAGCTCTTCGAGCGGGTCGGCGCTTGCATCGGATGCGAACGTCAGACACAGCAGTACCAGGCATCGCATCGCGCGACGGGACTCAAAGGCCATCGTTACGAACCCATCTGATCCGGCCGACTGCAGCCACGCGTCGAGATCCTGATTCTGCGCCTGTCGCCACAACATGCCGTCTGCACCGCATCACGCGCTGTCCAGCTGCGCCGGACGGCGGCCGACTGGAGCGGCAGCGACGCCGGGCCGCTACAAGCGTCAGCTGCAGTGCGACGGAGTCGGCCGCGCGACGGTGTTGCCTGGATACCAATATGCCGCATGAACGCCCCGCATCACGGGCGTTCGTCTTTGCATGTCGCGCGCGTGCGCTTCTTGAACCTGCGCAACGTCAAGGCCTGAAAGAGCCGTTTTCCGGTAGGTACGACGTGGAAATCCACAATTTCGAAGCGCGGCTCTACCATTCGAACCAAATTTTCATTACTTCTAAATGAGAAGAAGCGCTTCGGTTCGTGCCAGTCGTCCGCCAATACACCCTCGACGTCCGCACCGCCATACACCCCTACATAGAGCAATGCGCCAGGCGCGAGAGGTACCTGTATCGCCTCGAGCGCCGCGTCCATTTCAGCATTCGGAACATGCAAGAGGCAATTCAACGCAAAGGCCGCGTCGAAGGACTCCGGCGGAAACGACAGGCCCTGCACGTCCATGACATATGCTTCCAGTCCCTTCATCCGACATCTCTCGACCATTCCCGGTGAAGGGTCTGTTGCGACCACGGCCAGTCCATTCTCTTGAAAGAAGATGCTGTCTTGTCCGGTACCCGCTCCCACCTCCAGCAACCGCGACTTTCGTTCCTGGCGAAGACGATCCAGGAATCTCCTTCGCTCAACGAGCTTCCATTCCTCTTTCTCATACAGATCCCGTTCGGCCGCAGTGCGATCATAGGCGGAGCGCAGATCGTGTATCAGGCCAGCGTATGTTTCCGTTCGGTTCATGCTCGGGTGACCCAACGCCTGGTCAGCGGCGGCGTGATGCCGTTCGAGACGCGCCGCGAGTGCCGTTCGCACGCAACGAAAGTGGCTGCACCGTCGCGCTCGATGTTTTGTAGCCGGACAGCTCGTTCTCGAAAGCTTCGATCACCAGCGGAGTAGGGTACAGACTGATGTGCTTCTTGTGCGCTGCGAACATGAACAGTATCGTCTGGTAAGACAGTATCGTCTGGTAAGAAAACGCAGGCGGGTCCTCGGCTTCATGTTCGCTCGTATTCGTCGCGAAACATTTCGCGCGCTTGTGGCTGGGCTCCACAACTGTGTCCTGACTTTGCCCTGAACGCCCGGATGACGCAAGAAGTCGCGCGCATGAAAGACGGGCGGTGCTCTTGCACCGCCCGTGCTCGTTATTGCCGGAACCGATCAGAAGTCGACGGACATCCTCAGCAGAAAGCGCCGGCCAAACAGGTCATGGCTGTTAGTGAAGACCTGCCCTGTGCCGCCGGGGATGATCGGCGGGTCACGATCGAACAGGTTGGTGATCGCAATGCCGGCGCGCCATTCCCCTCCCTGCCGCATCGGCCGGCCGTAAGACAGATTGAGGTTAAAAATGCTCTGCGAGGCGATCTTGTTACGGTCGATGTCTACGCCTTCGATCCAGTTGTGGTTGATCAGGGTGTCACCGTAATAGATCCCTGTAAGACCCATATCGAAGTCACCGACGCGGTAGTTTGCGCTGAGGGTCCCGGAGTACTCAGCACGATCACGGCTGCCGACGTCGTCCTGGGTGAGACCCGAAGCCGAAGTGATGGAGTTCTCCGCAAGACGACCGGCGAGGGCCCGGATGCTCAGGGTCTCGTTCAGGGAACTGAAGAAGTTCGTCTCGGTGGAATACTGAATTTCGACATCGACGCCACTGTTCTTCGCCGCACCGACGTTGAAGAACTTGTCCACGATACGCTCGATCCGGTTCGTGGTCGGGCTTCTCTGCACTAAAGCGCAGATCGTCGGGTCGCCGGTGATGAAGCAATCATCCACGAGACGCTGCGCACCGTAGTTCGCGATCGCGCCTTTCAGATCGATCTCGTACCAATCCACAGATATCTGCAGGCCCTGGGCGAAACGCGGCTGATAGACGAGGCCGGTGGTCACGGTGTCGGCCTCTTCCGCTTCGAGATCGAGGTTGCCTCCAGAGACGCGGGTGAGAACGTTATTGAACTCATCCAGAACCGGATCGTCTACCGCCCCGCCTCCGGTGGAAGTCAGGTAACGTTCGGCGAAGTTCGGCTCACGAACGTCATGTGACCTGGTGTAGCGCCAGCGCAGGCTCTCGACGATCTGCAGCTCGGTTCCTACTTTCCAGCTGGGAACACGGCCGGTGCTGGAGTAATCGGAACTGCGGTAGGCGAAGGAAGTATCCAGCCGCTGGCCGCTGTCGAACTCGAAGACCGGCACATTGAACTCGACGAAATACTCCGTCACGTCACTCTCACCCCGTCCGACGCCGATGGCCGAGAAGGGATGCAGGGAACGGTTACCCTTGCCGACGAAGCCCGGTGACATACCCTGGATTCCGAGCTCCGGCGCATTGATCAGTCCGCGTTCACCATAGGAAGGTTCGTTGGACTGGGTGAAGACCTCATCACGCCAGGTCAAGCCGGCCGCCATCGTGACCGGTCCCGGTCCCCAGCCTTGATAAACTTCGCCGGAGATCAGCAATTCGGCGAAATCCTGGTCGAGAACGCGGGTGTGTCGCTTTTCAGCGTCCTCGATCCAGGCAATGGCAGCGGGGTCGACGTTACCGTTACCCATGACGTTGAAGGGCACGCACTCGGACGGATCCAGTGGACCGATCGGGGAATCGACCGGTACGCCGTCGACCGAGATCGCGCTGGGCAGCAGCATACCGTCGACGTAATCTGCCAATTCCTGCGCGCTCGGGTTGAACTGGGAGATGCGGCAGACGATGTTGCCGTTGCCGTCATCGATGGCATCCATGGCCAGGAAGTACTTGTCGATACGCGGCACGTTGCGGATGCCGGTATCCACGGTCGACTTGCCGATCTGGTAGTGCCCCGTCAGGGTCCAGTTGTCATTGATGTCGTAGTCGAAGCCCAAGGTATAGGATTCGAGCTCTCCGATACTGAAGTTGTGACGGTTGTTGTAGACATTGTGTGCGCCGGGTGTGCGAATGAAGCCCACCTTGCTCATGATGAAGGAATCGATGCCGTCGGCATCCATGGCAGCGGCAACATCCGCGGGAAGATAGGCGTTGTCCCGGTAGATGGTGGTGCCGTAGGTCGTGGAACCACTGAAGTTGAAGTTGGACCGCTGGCCCCGGTTATGAGATTCGGTGCGGCCCAGCATTGCCGTTGCCGTGATCACCAGGTCATCGCTGACGTCATACTGGAGGCTCAATAGCCCTGACCGTTGCACCGCCTCGTTACCGTCGACTCCGCTGTTGTTGGCAGCCAGGTGATCGAGGTACTCCGGGCCGCCGCTGTGAGCCGTGGTGGAGGCCGCGTCGCCGAGCACATACGGGCGGACGCCGCTGCCGTCATCAAGGAAGACATGATTGTCGAGACTGAAGGTGTCGGGGGAAATGATCAGCCCCTGCGGCGCTGAATTGCTGGGGAATACATAGGGCAGCGTGATACGCCTCGGATTTGTACCGGGCGGATCAGATGCGTTCCAGTCCGGGTTGTTGACATACCCCCAGTCCTTCCAGTTGCCGATGCCCTCGGTCGTGGCCTCGATCTGATCGATCTCACGCGCCTCGATGCTGCCCACCAGATGCAGGCGGTCTTCCATGAAGCTGGTACCGCCGGCCAGGGAGAAGTTCCAGCGATCGCCTTCTCCTTCCTGGCTGGTGCCGGTCGATGCGTTGAGCTTCAGCCCCTGGAACTCCCGGTTCAGCACGAAGTTGACGACACCGGCGACGGCGTCGGCGCCGTAGGCCGCGGATGCACCGCCGGTCACTACGTCGACGCGCTGCATCAGCGCGCTCGGGAAGTTGTCGATGTTGACACTGCCGTTGGCGTCGGCCGGTATGATCCGGGAGCCGTCCAGCAACACCAGTGTCCTGTTCAGGCCCATGCCGCGCAGGTTCAGATAGCTGCCGCCGGCGGTGGTGCTGATGGAGTTGCCTCCGCGCTGGGCGGTCGTCGTGCCGAAGAACTGGGGCAACGCATCCAGCTTTTCGGCAATGGTGGTGCCCGGATTGAAGTTGGCGAGCTCATCCACGCTGACGGCCGTCACCGGCGTCGGCGTGGTCATCCCATCCTGATTGCGAATACGGGATCCTGTGACGACGACCTCCTCGAGGCCGCCTTCCTGTGCATGGACAGCACCCGAATAGCCACTCCCACTGGCCATGGCAGCCAGAACCGCTGCCGAGAGCCTCCTGACGGCTCCGATGTCTCTCTTCACTTCGTTTCCCCTTTTGACGAAAGTTCTTGTAGTCGTGCCGCGAGATCGGACCGTCATGCGCAGGCGGCCGAATGCCGATCACACGCCGGTTCCTACGACACCGTTCTCGCATCGCCGTCGACGTGGCGAGACTTCGCGGTCGCA
>JAFGNC010000043.1 GCA_016927175.1 Gammaproteobacteria bacterium
CGGCCGCCGACGCGCTCGACGACGCGCTCCTGCAGGAAGCGCAGCAGCTTTGCCTGCAGCGCGAGCGGCATGTCGCCGATCTCGTCGAGGAACAGCGTGCCGCCGTCGGCGACCTCGATCTTGCCTGGCGTCGTCTTGACGGCGCCCGTGAACGCGCCCTTCTCGTGACCGAACAGCTCCGACTCGAGCAGGTTGTCCGGGATCGCGGCGCAGTTGATCGCGACGAACGGCTTGTCGCCGCGCGAGCTCAGGTCGTGGAGCGCGCGGGCCAGCAGTTCCTTGCCGGTGCCGCTCTCGCCGAGCAGCAGCGTCGTCGCGCTCGTCGGCGCGACCTTCTCGATCATCCGGCAGACCTTCAGCATCTGCTCGCTGACCGCGATGACACCGTTCAGCGCGGAGGTGCCGCCCCGCTGCAGCCGCCGGTTCTCCGCCTCGAGATCGAAGATGTGGTACGCGCGCCTGACGATCAGCTGCAGCGTGTCGACGTCGACGGGCTTCTGGTAGAAGTCGTACGCGCCGAGGCCGACGGCTTTGACCGCGTTGCCCTGATCGCCGTGCCCCGTCACGACGACGACCTTCGTGAACGGCGCGAGGCTCAGGATCTCTTTCAGCGTCTCGAAGCCTTCGTCGACGCCTTCGGGGTCGGGCGGCAGCCCCAGGTCCTGCAGCACGACCCCCGGCTCGTGCCGCCGCAGCTCGGCGATCGCCTGCTCGCGATTCTCGGCGGCGATGACCTCGTAATCCTCGAAGCACCAGCGCAGCTGGCTCTGGATGCCGGGATCGTCTTCGATGATCAGCAGCTTACGCGTGGTGCCCGTCGTCATGGCGCGAATGCTGCCACGGCTCGGCGCAAACGGATAGTGTCGGGGTCACGTTGCGTCGCCGGTGTTGCGCGAATAAGAGGGGTCGCCCGGGAAAAGGAGGAAAAGGGGTCAGGGCCCTTTTTCGCTGCGTCGCGTTCGGCGGAGGCCACGGCGGAGAAAAAGGGCCCTGACCCCTTTTCGGGCCCTGACCCCTTTTCCTTTTCGCGTCAGCCCGTCCCCTGCCCCGCGTAGAACATCGCGACGTGGTCGGCGACGTGCTCGAGCTGGCGGTCCGTCAGCTCGGGATAGATCGGCAGCGCGAGCGTCTCCTCGGCGGCGGCGGCGGCGACCGGGCAGTCCTCGCGCGCGTAGCCGAGATACTCGAAGCACTTCTGCTCGTGCAGCGGCACCGGGTAGTAGATCTCCGTGCCGATGCCCTGCTCGCGCAGGTGCTCCCTGAGCTCGTCGCGGCGCGACACGCGGATCACGTACTGATTGAAGATGTGCCGCTGGCCTTCGACGACGATCGGCGTGCGCACCTCCGCGCCGATGCCTTCGGCCTTGAACAGCTCGTCGTAGCGCTTCGCGTTTTCCTGGCGCGCGCGGGTCCAGTCGTCAAGATGCCCGAGCTTCACGCACAGCACGGCCGCCTGCAGCTCGTCGAGCCGGAAATTGCCGCCGATGACCGAGTGGTAGTACTTCGGCTCGCCGCCGTGCACGCGCAGGATCCGCAGTCTCTCCGCGAGCTTCTCGTCGTTCGTCACGCACATGCCGGCGTCGCCGAAGGCGCCGAGGTTCTTGGTCGGGAAGAACGAGAAACAGCCGATGTCGCCGATGCTGCCGGCCCGGCGCCCGTTCGCGAGCTCCGCGCCGATCGCCTGCGCCGCGTCCTCGACGACCGCGAGCCCGTAGCGCTTCGCAATATCCGTGAACGCTTCCATGTCGGCCATCTGGCCGTACAGGTGCACCGGCATGATCGCTTTGACCGTGCCGCCCGTCCTGCGGTCGACGACGCGCCGGTCGTATCTGTCGCAGCGCTGCTCGAGAAATTCCGTGACCGCCGCCGGCGACAGGTTGAATGTCGTCTCGTCGATGTCGCAGAAGACCGGCCGCGCGCCGAGGCGCGCGATGACCCCCGCCGTCGCGAAGAACGTGTACGGGGTCGTGATCACTTCGTCGCCGGGCGCGATGTCGAGCGCCATCAGCGCAACCAGCAGCGCGTCCGTGCCGGACGAGACGCCGATCGCGAAACGCGCGTGCGAATACTCGGCGACGCGCTGCTCGAGCTCCGTCACCTTCGGGCCGAGCACGAAGCGCTGTGTATCGCAGACCTCGCGGATGGCCTGCTCGATCTCGTTACGAAGCGGCTCGTACTGAGCCTTCAGGTCGAGGAGCGGGACCTCGACGGGCCCGCCGGAGGATGCGCCAGAACTTTGCATAGCCGATCAAACAAAAGGGCCGCGGATCGCGGCACCCGCGGGAGCTCTCAACGCAAGTCCTCGAATTTACAAGAGAAAGAGGGCGACACTGCCACCACTAGTGCCTAGGAAACCGCCGCCGACACGCGGGACTACCCATGGCTCCCGACGGGCACCAGCCCGGCAGTGCGCCCCCAAGACGAATAAAGGTGGGTCGTCCTGATAAGTTGTGGCAGGAGGATACCCGGCGGCGGCGGTTCCGCCAAGGCCGCCGAGAAAGCGGTCGGATTTACAAGCGGTTAACGAATCAACGGTCGGCGCGGGCCCGGGAAACCGCGCTGGAGAGGCGCCGGAGGGCCGTCCGCGGGGGCTTCGGGGCCGCCCCGGGCGCCCCTCCGGGGCGCGGCCGCCGCGTTATGTCGCGTCGAACGGGCTAGTCCAGCGTGAATCGAATCCGGAGCTGGAGCCGCCGCGCGTAGCGCCGGCCGTCGAGCTCGAACGGCTCGTAGCGCTGCTGCCGGACGGCCTCGACCGCCGCCTCGTCGAAGCGGTCGCCGGGCCGGCTGTCGAGCACCGTGATGTCCCGCGTGCGCCCGTCCGTGTCGACGACGAAGTCGAGGTCGACCCAGCCCTCGGCGTCGAACCGGCGGGCGGCCTCGGGGTATGCGGGCGCC
>JAFGNC010000297.1 GCA_016927175.1 Gammaproteobacteria bacterium
AAGAGAGTAGTCGGCCGTCCCCGTACAGGGCAAAAGCGCGCTCCCTGATCCCAGCGCGCCATGCGCTCGAAGGGCCCGAATTCGATCCCTCAGCGGCACGCATAGCGGATATTCACGCCTCGTCTGTCATGCTAACGGGCGGGAGTGCCTTGCACATGGCCGAGAAGCCGAAAAACGTTGCGAGCATCTTCGGCGACGTCGAGGCGTCGCTGAGCCGATTTCTGCTGCGTTTTCTCGACCGGCCGGAAGACGTGCAGGACGTCATGCAAGAGGCGTATCTCAGAGTTCACGAGGCGAGCGCGTCCTCGAAGATCCATGCGCCTGTCGCGTTCCTGTACAAGACCGCCAAAAACCTGGCGCTCAACGAGCAGGCGCGCCACCACAACAGCAAGACCAGCACGGTCAACAATTTCGATGAGCTGTCGGCCACCTTCACAGAGCAGTCCGCGGAGCTCGAAGCCGCCGTTGCGGAGGAGCTGTCACAGGCCATGGCCGCACTCGAGCAGCTGTCGCCTCGGGTAAGGCAGGTCTATATCCTGAGGAAAGTGCACGGCCTGAGCCAGAAGGAGACGGCAGAGTACCTCGGCATTTCGCAAAGCACGGTCGAGAAGCATGTCGCAAAGGGACTCTCCACCCTGTTGCGGCTGCGGCACGATGACTGACGAGCACGACCATACCGATACGGCGGATGTCGCCGCAGGCTGGGTCGCAAGGCTCGACCGCGGCGGTCTGTCCGCCGACGAGCTGATTGCGCTGCGCGAGTGGGCGATCGAGCATCCGTCGCGCCTGCGGGAACTCGAGCGCGCCGCGCGCATCTGGGAGAGCCTGGACGCGCTCGCCGCACTGCGCAACATCGTTGCGCGGCCGGTGCGCGCGAGGCGCAAACGGATGATGTCCTTCGCCGTCGCCGCAAGCGTGGCCGGGCTGGCGCTCGCGATCGCGTTCCTGCACGGGACGCGAGTCGGCGTCGAAGTGCCTGAGTACAAAGCGTCATTCGTGACGCAGATCGGTGAGATGCAGGTGATCGAGCCAGGCGAAGGGTCGAGAATCTCGCTCAACACCGACAGTCGTCTGGCCGTCGAATTCAGCTCGGCCTTGCGTAGTGTCAGGCTCGACCGGGGCGAGGCCTACTTCGAGGTCACCGCCGACGATACCCGGCCTTTCCTCGTCGATACCGACTTCGGCAAAGTCCTCGTCACCGGCACGGCATTTCTCGTCCGCGTGCAGGAGACGGGCCTCGAGGTGACGGTCAGAGAGGGTCACGTGCAGTTGCAGAGGTCGCCCGCCGATACCGCGGACGGTCGGACCTCGGTCGCCTTGCTCACGGCCGGCGAAGTCGCGTCCGTCGAGTCGGACGGCAGCCGCCGGATCGAGCCGATCGAGTCCGGACGTCTGGTACGCAAGCTCGGCTGGCGAGACGGCATGCTGATGTTCAACGGCGAATCGCTCGAAGAGGTCGTTCGCGAGGTCGGCCGCTATACGCCGATAGAGATCAACATCGCGGACCAGGCCTTGCGTACGCGACGCATCGGCGGCTACTTCAGAGCGGGCGAGATCGACGATCTGCTCGCTACGCTGGAGAGTGATTTCGGTATCCGCGTCGAACGGACCGGTGACGGCGAGGTCAATCTGTCGCTGCAGGACTAACAGCCAGGCGAGCCGGTGCTGGGGAGTGCCGAAATTTTCTTTTTGTCCGCAAAACTCTTCTCGATAGAGGATTCCCGCCGTTCATCTGTCCATAAGGGAACGGAACCTGCATTCCACGGGATGCGGAGACCGGCTCTGCGGCGGTGTCTGGCCGGCCCTGTTGCCACCATGTACCTGTTCTGTGCGCGGCAAGTCGTTGCCGGCGAGGAAATCGACTTCGACATCCCCGCTCAGGCTGCAGGCACGGCACTGATCTTGCTGGGTCAGCAATCCAATGAGCCGGTCCTCTACTTCTACGATGACGTGCAGGGCAAGACGAGTCGGGCAGTGGACGGGACGTACACCGCGGACGCTGCGATCGACCTGATGCTCACGGGCACCGGCCTCGTGGCACAAAGGAACGGTCGTGGCGTTCTCACCGTTGCGCTGTCGCAGGACGCTTCCATGCAAACGGGAGAACGGGAAGTGAAAACACCGGTACAACGGCGCGGCTTTCTGGCATCGCTCGCAATGCTATTCGGTGCGCAGTCCGAGGCTCTGGCGCAGGCGCCGGAGGCGCGGCCAGCCGTGCTGGAGGAGGTCGTCGTCACGGCGCGGCGCCGGGCGGAGGATTTGCAGGACGTGCCCGTTGCCGTCACCGCTCTGTCGGCAGATGCGCTGGAGCGCCGGCAGATTCAGACGACGACGGATCTCGACCGCGTGACGCCGAGCATGCAGTTCACGAGCTACGGCCAGCTCTCCGGCAACAACTCAGCGGCGGTCGTCTTCATACGCGGGGTCGGTCAGCTCGATCCGACGCCGGCCGTCGACCCCGGTGTCGGCATCTACATCGACGACGTCTACATGGGCCGCGCGGTCGGCGGCGCGATGGATTTTTTCGACGTCGACAACATCCAGGTGCTGCGCGGCCCGCAGGGTACGCTGTTCGGCCGCAATACGATCGGCGGCGCCGTGCTGATCAACTCGGTCATGCCCGGCGACGAGTTCGAAGCGACGCTTCGCGCTCGGATCGGCGAGGACGATCTGCGGGAAGTCTTCGGTGCCGTGACCGTTCCACTCAGCGACAGAGTGTCCGCAAGACTGTCCGGCGGGGCTCGGCGGCGCGACGGCTACGTGACCCGTGTCGTGGACGGCCAGGATCTGGGCGATGACGATGTCATCGCGCTCAACGCTTCGCTGCGCTGGGACGCGTCGGACTCGCTCGAGGTGATCCTGCGGGCCGACTACTCGAAAGAGGACGAGAACGGCTCGCCGTTCGTCTTCAAAGGCATCAACACGACGGCACCGGTGCCGGCCATCGTCAGCGTAGCGGCGGGCTGCCCGGGCGCGACGATTCCGTTTGCTCCGCTCGCGCCCGGCGACCCCGCTTTCGGCGCCCCGTTCGTTCCCGACACCGCCGATCTCAGGTGTGCGAACAACGCCTGGGAAATGGGGCCGTATACGAACGGCGGCAACGCCCCGGTCGAGAGCACGTTCGACGTCACGGGCACATCGGCGACCGTGAACTGGGACATCAGCGACCGTCTGACGCTGCATTCGATCTCGGCGTACCGCAATACGGACTGGACCGGTATCCGCGATGCAGACAATACGCCTCTCACGCTGATCACGACCGACTACACGAGCGAGTCCACGCAGCTGAGCCAGGAGGTTCGCCTGGACTACGGCGGCGATCGCATGAACGGTGTCGTCGGCGTTTATTACTTCGACGAGGACACCGATGACCGCGTAACCGTGCCTCTGGCGTTCCCGCCTGCACCGCCGGTGATCGGCTCGCTGCTCGCCGGCGGACCGGGCACGCGCGACCTGCAGTTCGTCAACCTGACCACGAAATCGATCGCTGCCTTCACGGAGTGGACCTACGACGTTACCGATGCGTTGAGCCTGACCGGGGGCGTCCGCTATACGGAGGACGACAAGTCGCTGCAGGGCACGATATGGAACATCTTCCCCGAGACGGATCCCGACCCGAGCCCGCTGCCGACCGAGGCTATTCCGGACGGCGGCCCGTTGTTCGTCTATCCGGACCGCTTCAGTGAGTCTTTCGACAAAGTCACCGGCTCCGCGAGCCTGAGGTACAGCTTCGACAACGGCTGGATGATTTATGGCAGCTACGCAACGAGCTTCAAGTCGGGTGGCTACAATCAACGCTACAACGCGCCGCCCGCCGGATTCGTGCCTGTGCCGTTTTCCGAGGAGACTGTCGATACGCTGGAGTTCGGCTTCAAGGCAGACATCACCGACACGTTCAGGCTGAATGGCGCGCTGTTCTCGTCGGACTACGACGACATCCAGCTGATTTACCGCCAGGGCGTCGTGCCGCTGCTCTTCAATGCCGGCAAGGCCACGATCGACGGCATCGAGCTCGAGTTCCAGCTGGTGCCGAATGACCGCCTCATCTTCGAGGGCGCGCTGAGCTACCTGGACGACGAAATCAAAGACATCACCGACGTCCCCGGGGCGACGGCCACGATCACACCGGACAACTCGCTGCCATTTACACCGGAACTGCAGGCCAACCTCGGTCTCGGGTACCGCTTCCCGCTGAACAACGGATGGAGCATGACGCCGCGCATCGATGCTTCGTACACGGACCAGCAGTATTTCGACGCCGGCAACACGGAAATCACGGCACAGCAGGAGTCCGTGACGGTGACGAACCTCTCGCTCGTGCTCGAGAGCGGCAGCCGCTGGAGGGCGACACTTCATGTCGAGAACCTGACCGACGAGCTTTATCCCGTGCAGGGCAATGCGTCGCTCGCGACGCTTGGCTACGCGGAGATCATCTACGCACGAGGCCGCAACGTGCAGGCGAGCGTAAGCTACGAGTTCTGAGGGGGGCTCGGACAAGCCGCCGGAGAGGCGGCCGAGCCTGACCGAGCAGCGACGCTGCACCGGCTAACCGATCAAGTTCGTGCGCCAGCGGCTAGAATGCCGCATGGCCTGGAGGTTCATTGGTAGGGTGTGGAGCAAGGCTCTGGCCGCCGTGCTCGTCGCGGCGTGGCTCACGGCGCACGCCGCTGCGCTCGAGCGCGAACTCCTGACCATCGCGACGACGCCCGCCGGCACGCTCTTCTTCTCGATCGGCGGCGGCCTCGCGCGCGCCCTGCAGACGGAGCTCGGCGTGCGCGTCTCGCCGCGGCCGTACGGCAGCCCGTCACGCGGCATTCCGCTGCTGAACCAGGACGACGTCGCGCTCGCGCTGGTCTCGAGCCTCGACGCCGCGCGAGCCTGGCAGGGCCTCGCCCCGTACCCGAGCGCGAATCGCGAGATACGGCTCCTCGCGCGCGTGATGCCGATGATGAACGGCTATTTCGTCCGGGCCGACTCTCCTTATCGGAGCTTCGACGACGTGCGCGGCGCCCGCATGGTGTATGAGCTCCGCGGCAGCCAGGCGCAGACGTTGCTCGCGGACGCCGTGCTCGCGACGGGGGGGCTCACGGCCGCGGACGTCGACGCCGTCGCCGCGGCGCATGTCGTCGAAAGCGTCGACGCGCTGATAGAGGGCCGCGTGGACATCGCCGTGTCGGCGCTCGGCACGGCCGCCGCGCAGCGTGCGCACGCGTCGATCGCGGGCGGCATTCGCGCGCTCGCGCTCGGCTCGCGGGCCGACGACGCCTTCATGAACGCGCACATGCCGGGCTCGCGCACCGCGATCGCGCGCCCGGCGCCCGGCATCGTGGGTCTGGACGGGCCGACGCTCGTCCCGGCCTACGACACGTTCCTCGGCACGAACGCCGCCGTCAGCGACGAGGACGCGTATGCGATCACGCTGACGATCGTGCGCGCGTGGCAGGCGCTGCAACGGGACTACCCGGCGCTGCGGGCCCTGACCGCGCGCGAGCTGTTCGTGCCGGAGACGGACATTCCGTACCATCCAGGGGCGCTCCGCGCCTGGCGCGAGCTCGGGCTTTGACGGGAGCGCTCACCGCTCGCGTGTCGCGAGCGCCTTACCTGCTGCTCGGCGACACGTATCTCGGTGCCCTCACGGTGATCGGCTGCCTGTGGGTCGCCGGCCTGCCGCGGCTGCTCGGCACGACGTGGCTCGACGGGCAACTGCTGCCGCTCTCGATCGGGCTCGCGACCGCGGCCGCGTTGCTGCGCGTGCCCTACGGTCGCGTGCCGCGGGCGCTCGATGCGGCGCTCGGGTTCGCCGCCCTTGGCTGCTGGGCATGGTCGGCGCTGCGCTACGAGGAGTGGCTGATCACGTTCGCGCAGCGGACGCCGGACCAATGGATTCCGGGCGCGCTCGCGCTGCTGTTGACGCTCGAGGCCATGCGCAAGAGCTGCGGCCTCGCAATCACGGTGCTCGTCTGGGGGTTTGTGGCGTACGCGCTGTTCGGCGATGCGCTCGGCGGCGCGGCGGCGGCCTCGCCGCAGTCGCCCACGGAGATCGTGCTGTATCTGTACGCGGACTCCCAGGGCGTGCCGGGCTTCATCGTTCGCGTCGTGATGACGATCGTGCTCGCGTTCGTCGTGCTCGGCAAGCTCATGGAGCAGAGCGGCGCGACGCGTTTCTTCACCGATACGGCGATGCAGCTGATGGCGCACCGGCGCGGCGGCGCGGCCAAGGTGTCCATCGCCGCGAGCGGCGCCTTCGGCATGATCAACGGGTCGACGGTCGGCAACGTCATGAGCACGGGCCTCGTGACCATTCCGCTGATGAAGCGCGCCGGCTTCGCGGCGCCGACCGCGGGCGCGATCGAAGCCGTGGCGTCGAACGGGGGACAGCTCGCCCCGCCCGTGATGGGCGCGGCCGCGTTCCTGATCGCCGAGTTTCTGCAGATCGACTACGCGCAGGTCGCCGTCGCAGCCGCCGTTCCGGCCGTGCTGTACTTTCTCGCCGTGTTCGTCCAGGTCGATGCGCTCGCGGCGCGGGCCGGCCTCGCCGGGCAGCCTGTTCGTTCCGAGCGCGGGCGCGGGCGGGAGCTGCTGCGGCAGCACTGGCCGCTCGTGCTGCCGCTCGTCGCGCTGCTCGTCATGCTGTTCGTTTTCGACGTCGACGCGGCTCGGGCGGCGCTTACGGCGGCCGCGCTGCTGCTCGCGCTGTCTGCGCTGCGCGATCCGCGCGCGCTTTCGATCGCAAGCCTCCGGGAGCTTCTCTGCGGCAGCGGCGCAAACCTGCTGCCGATCGTGCTGATCGGCGCCGGCGCCGGCGTCGTGGTCGG
>JAFGNC010000044.1 GCA_016927175.1 Gammaproteobacteria bacterium
AAGCGTACTGTTTGAGTCGAGACAGGTCGTTCCCGAACCACCACACACCACAGGTCGGATGGAGTTGGACGTGACAGCACCTACGAGCAAGGACAGCTTCGGCGCCCGCCAGTCGCTTTCCGTCGCCGGTACGAGCTACCGCATTCACCGGCTCGATGCAGTCAAAGGCCGCGTCGACGATCTGCCTTACACCCTGAAGATCCTGCTCGAGAATCTGCTGCGGCACGAGGACGGGCAGAACATCACGGCCGACGACATCACGGCGCTCGCCAACTGGGACCCGGCCGCGGAGCCGGACCGCGAGATCGCGTTCACGCCGGCGCGCGTGATCCTGCAGGACTTCACGGGCGTGCCGGCCGTCGTGGACCTGGCCGCGATGCGCGACGCGGTCGTCAAGCTCGGCGGCAAGGCTTCGTCGATCAACCCGCTGTCCCCGGTCGAGCTCGTCATCGACCACTCCGTGCAGGTGGACAGGTTCGGGACCGCCGATGCGCTCGCGAGCAACAACGCGATCGAGTTCCAGCGCAACAGGGAGCGTTATTCGTTCCTGCGCTGGGGGCAGAGCGCCTTCCACAATTTCCGCGTCGTGCCGCCCAATACCGGCATCGTGCATCAGGTCAACCTCGAGTACCTGAGCCGCGTCGTCTTCGACGTCGAGCAGGACGGCGAACGCGCGGCTTACCCCGACACGCTGGTCGGCACCGACTCGCACACGACGATGATCAACGGCCTCGGCATTCTCGGCTGGGGCGTCGGCGGCATCGAGGCCGAAGCCGCGATGCTCGGCCAGCCGATCACGATGCTGATTCCGCAGGTCGTCGGCTTCGAGCTCAAGGGGCGGCTCGCGGAAGGCGCGACGGCGACGGACCTCGTGCTGACGGTGACCGAGATGCTTCGCGCGCACGGGGTCGTCGGCAAGTTCGTCGAGTTCTTCGGCGACGGGCTCGAGCATCTGCCGCTCGCGGACCGCGCCACGATCGGCAACATGTCGCCGGAGTTCGGCAGCACGTGCGCCGTCTTCCCGATCGACAACGAGACGCTGCGGTATCTCGAGCTCTCCGGCCGCGATCCGGCCACGATCCGGCTCGTCGAGCACTACGCCAAGGAGCAGGGGCTGTGGCGCTCCGCGAAGCCGGCGCGCTACACCAGCGTGCTGTCGCTCGACCTCGGCGCCGTCGAGCCGAGCATATCCGGGCCGCGGCGGCCGCAGGAGCGCATCTCGCTGAGCGGCGCGGCGAGCAAGGCCGAGTCACTGCTCGCGAAGTCCGGCGGCGTCACGCGCGTGCCGGTCGAGCTCGACGACGAGCGCTTCGATCTCGAGGACGGCGCCGTCACGATCGCCGCCATCACGAGCTGCACGAACACGTCGAACCCTGCCGTCATGGTCGGCGCCGGGCTGCTGGCGCGCAACGCCGCCGCGCGCGGCCTCGGCCGCAAGCCGTGGGTCAAGACGAGCCTTGCCCCCGGCTCCAAGGTCGTCACGGATTACCTGAAGAAGTGCGAGCTGCTCGACGACCTCGAGCAGCTCGGCTTCAACCTGGTCGGCTACGGCTGCACGACCTGCATCGGCAACTCCGGGCCGCTGCCGGAGCCGATCGCCGAAGCGATCCAGGGCAGCGACCTGACCGCGTGCGCCGTGCTGTCGGGGAACCGCAACTTCGAGGGGCGGATCCATCCGCTCGTCAAGATGAACTTTCTCGCGTCGCCGCCGCTCGTCGTCGCGTACGCGATCGCCGGCAACATGAAGATCGACCTGTACAAGGACCCGATCGGCCGGGACCGGGACGGCAAGGACGTCTACCTGAAGGACATCTGGCCGAGCTCGAAAGAGATCAACGACCTGATCGCGCAGAACGTGACGGCAGCGATGTTCAAGTCGAGCTATGCGAATGTGTTCGCGGGCGACGAGAACTGGAACAGCCTCGAAGTCTCGACCGGCGAGACCTTCGCGTGGGATCCGGATTCGACGTACGTGCAGAACCCGCCGTACTTCGAGTCGATGACCCTCGAGACGGAAACGCCGCGCGACATCCGCGGCGCCCGCGTGCTCGCGCTTCTCGGCGACATGGTCACGACCGACCACATCTCGCCCGCCGGCAGCATCGCGCTCGACAGCCCCGCCGGCCGATACCTGCGCGAGCTCGGCGTCGAGCAGAAGGACTTCAACTCGTACGGATCCCGGCGCGGCAATCATCAGGTCATGATGCGCGGCACGTTCGCGAACATCAGGCTCCGCAACCAGCTCGCGCCGGGCACCGAAGGCGGCTGGACCATTCATCTGCCGACCGGCGAGCAGACCAGCATCTATGATGCCGCGATGCGTTATCAAAGCGACGGCACGCCGCTGCTGATCATCGCGGGCAAGGAATACGGCGCCGGATCGTCACGCGACTGGGCCGCGAAGGGCACGGCGCTGCTCGGCGTCAAAGCGGTGCTGGCCGAGAGCTACGAGCGCATTCACCGTTCGAACCTGATCGGCATGGGCGTGTTGCCGCTGCAGTTCCTCGAAGGCGACAGTGCCGAGAGCCTCGGGCTCGACGGCACCGAAAGTTTCGACATCGAGGGGCTCGGCCCCGAGCGCGTCAAACGCGTGAGCGTGACGGCGACCGGTAACGGCGGCGACACGAAGACGTTCGAAGCGCGCGTCCGGATCGACACTCCGAAGGAACAGCAATACTTCGTCCACGGCGGCATCCTGCACTTCGTGCTGCGGCAGCTGGCGCGCTGACGGCCGATCGCGGTGGAGCGGCTGCGCAACTGGTTCGCTCGGCTCAAACCGAGCCCCGACCCGTACGGGGACGGATCGGGGCGGCGCTGGTGGATTGCCGGCGCCGGCGCGGCCGCGATCCTGCTGTTCGGCTTCGCGGTCGGCTGGTTCTGGTCGCGCGAGCCGGACACGTTCTGGGTCGACGAGACGCCGCCGGATCGCGCCGCGATAGTCGGCTACTCCACGGTCGATACGCTGATCGAGACGATCACGTGGCTGCTCGAGAAGCCCGGCGGTTATCTCAGCAACGACGTCGCGCCGCCGAGCGTCTGGCTCGACAACATGCCGAACTTCGAGTTCGGCGTGCTCGTGCAGTGCCGCGATCTTGCCCGCGTGCTGCGCAACGACTACAGCCGCTCGCAATCCCAGTCCACCGAGGACAGGGATCTCGCCGTCGCCGAGCCGGCTTTGAACTTCTCGAACGATAGCTGGATCTTTCCGACGACCGAGAGCAAGTACCGCGAAGCGCTGACGGCGCTCGCGAGCTATCGTGAGCGGCTGCTCGACGAGAACCGCGCCGACGCGCTGTTCTACTCACGCGCCGACAACCTGCGCGAGTGGCTTTCGGTCGTGGAAAGGCGCCTCGGCAGCCTGTCGCAGCGGCTGTCCGCCAGCGTCTCGCAGCCGCGCGTCAACATCGACCTGGCCGGCCAGCCGGCTGCCGGCGAGTCAGCGTCGCGCGGCGAGAACATCGACGTCCGCACGCCGTGGCTCGAGATCGACGACGTGTTCTACGAGGCGCGAGGCACGGCCTGGGCGCTGCTGCACTTCATGCGAGCGGCGCAGTTCGATTTCGACGGCGTGCTGCGCGACAAGAACGCCATCGTCAGCCTGCGCCAGATCATCCGTGAGCTGGAAGGGGCCCTCGAGCCCGTGTCGAGCCCGATCATCCTGAATGGCAGGGGCTACGGCCTTTTCGCCAACCATTCGCTCGTGCTCGCTTCGTATCTGTCGCGAGCGCACTCGGCGGTCATCGATCTGCGGGAGCTGCTCGCGCAGGGGTGAAGCCCGGCGGCCGGGCGTGGCAGTCCCTTTCACACGTTGGCAGGTCAGTCGGCCGCGGCAACCCACAGCGGCACTTCGGTCCACGCGTTCGCGAGCCGCCGGTCGAGAGCGCGGCAGTTCGGCTCGAACCGCTCGACGTGCCGCCAGAAGCGTCGGGAATGATCCAGCGAGAACAGGTGACAAAGCTCGTGGATCAGCAGATAGCGTACGACGGCGGGCTCCAGGAACAACGCGCTGGCATTCAGGCTGATGTTGCCCTGCCCCGAGCAGCTGCCCCAGCGCGTGCGCTGCAGCCTGACCTGCACCTTCTTCGGCGCGCGGCCGATCGCTGCGGCCTCGCGCATCAGCCACGGCTTCAGATGCTCGCGCGCCTCGTCGAGCAGCCACGCGCGCAGCAGCTTTCGCGCATCGCGATGATCGGAATGGACCGTGCTCAGCTCGAGGCCCCGGCGGGTCACGACCGCCCGCGGCCTTTCGTTCGGCACGTGCCGGTACGTGACGTGCATCGAGCGGCCGATGGCCCGCAGCGTCACGCTCGGCGGCAGCAGCTCGCGGTCGCCCGCGTATCGCGTCTGCACCTGCGCACGCGCGCGTGCGATCCAGTCGCGATGCTCGTTGACGAACTCCTCGACTTCCCTCGCCTTCGTGCCCGCCGGCACGACGAGCTCGAGCGTATGCGGCGGCACGAGCTGAAGGAACAATCTGCGCGCCCGGCGGCTCTCTCTGATCGCCAGTGCTTTCTCCGCTCCCGGCAATCCCTGCCTATCGTCGAGCAGACGCAGTTGTTGTGCCATTTGTTGCCCTTCCCTGCCCCGGTGCGCGGCCGACCGTATAATAGCGGACTCACGAGCGCACCGCCGGCGGCGCCCGGCCCGCTCCTCGAAAGCGTACATCAAGCTACGGCAGCAGTATCGATCAGTACGGCCACCGATTTCGGCCGGCCCGGCCGTCTGCTCCCGGCCCGCAGCAAGAAACGTTCCCGACGCAAAGCGAAACGAGACGATGACAGAGCTCACGGACATCGGCGTCAACCTCGCCCATGACAGTTTCGACCGCGATCGCGCCGACGTCATTGCCCGCGCGCAGAGCGCCGGCGTCACGCGAATGATCGTAACGGGAACGTCCGTGACCGCGAGCGTGCAGGCGGCGGCGCTCGCCGCGACGGACGCGCGGCTATATGCCACGGCCGGCATCCACCCCCATCACGCCGTGGAGCTCGACGAGCACAGCATCGACTCGCTGCGCGGGCTGCTGCGCCAGCCGCGGGTCGTCGCAGTCGGCGAATGCGGCCTCGACTATTTCCGCAACTATTCGCCGCGCGACGCGCAGCGCAGCGCGTTCGACGCGCAGCTCGAGCTCGCCGCCGAATGCCGGCTGCCGGTTTTCCTGCACCAGCGCGCTGCGCACGAGGATTTCGTCGAGCACGTGGCGAAAGCCCGCGGCGACCTCACGGGCGGTGTGGCGCACTGCTTCACGGGCGGGCCCGAGGAGCTCGAAGCCTATCTCGAGCTCGATCTGTACATCGGCGTGACGGGCTGGATCTGCGACGAGCGCCGCGGAGGCGAATTGCGCGCCGCGCTGCCGAAGCTTCCGCTGGACCGGCTGTTGCTCGAGACGGATGCGCCGTACCTTTTGCCCCGCGACCTCGAGGACAAACCGCGCAATCGGCGCAACGAGCCGTGTTATCTCCCGCACGTGCTCGAGCGCGTCGCCGGGATCATGCAGCGGCCGGCCGCCGAGATCGCCGCGGCCGCCGCCGCGAACACGGAGCGTTTGTTCAACCTCGTGTGATGCAGCGGGCGCCGGGCGGCGCCGTGCGCCGAGCGCGCGCTTTGCCCGCCTCTCGATGCGCTTCAGGGCTGCAGCGCGTTCGCCGGCTCCAGAGATTCCTTGATGCGCTCCCACATGGGGATGTAGGACTCCTTCAGCTGCTCCAGCTCGGCCTTGTCGGGCTTGCGATACTCCTCCACGAACTCGTGAGCGAGGATGACTTCCCTGGGCCTGCCTTTGGTGAAGTCCGCAGCCGACGAGAACAGGACGTGGCCGCTGACCGGTATGTCACGCACCAGCCGGCGGATCGCCGCGATCCGGTCGTACAGCGTGTCCTGCGGATTCGGAAACGTGAAACGGCGCTTGTCGCGGGTCATCACGGTCCACTCGTCCATCCTGTCGCTGCCGAAGATCGTTCCCTCGTAGCCTTTCACATCGACGATGACGACGCCCTTCGACGTCAACAGCAGATGCTCGATGTGAATCTGCCCGCCCATGCCGTTCGGCACCAGGACATCGTAGGCGGAGTCGATCGCCGCGCCGCGCAGCACCCGCGCGATCTCCGGGCGCCGGCGGCGCCAGACCAGCACGACGAGCAGCGCCGACAGCGCGACGACGGCGACGGCTCCGGCGATCAGAATCCAATACTCGGTAGGCACCTTAAATTATTCTTATAACTCTTTGTAAATCCTGT
>JAFGNC010000298.1 GCA_016927175.1 Gammaproteobacteria bacterium
CCGCGATGCCTACGCGGTCGACGCGGATCGCGCGCACCGGCTTATGGCCAGATATTGGAGGAGCGCAGCAGAGCCGCGAGGCACACGTCATCCACCGCTTGCACGATGCGATCTCTCTCCGTTGCCGGCGACGCGACCGACGCCCGTCTCGCCGACTTTCCTTAGCGCAAGCATCGTCGCGAAGGGGCCGATCACCTCGTAGAGGACCGTGGCCGCAATCGTGACCGCGAGTATGTCCTGCCCCAACCCGGCCATGGAATCGCGCGCGACCAGCGCCATGCCGATCGCGATACCGGCTTGCGGAAGCAGCGCCAGCCCCATCCAGCGCCGATAATCCGCGTCGGCCCCGGCGACCCTCGCGCCGATCCAGGCCCCGACGAGGCGCGCCAGCGCGCGCAGCGCCACGAAGGCGGCGATGGTGACCGCGAAGGCACGGGTGCCGTCGACTTGCAGCGTCACACCGCCGAGGAAGAAGAACAGGATCATGAACGGCCACTCGATGTTCTCGATCTCGTGGAAAGCACGAGTGTGGTGGCCTGCGAAGTTCGCGACGACCGCTCCCGCCACGACGCCCGCCAGCAGGTACGAGACGCCGAGCCACACTGCGCCGCCGGCGCACAGGAAAACGACAGCCAAGGCCTCGATCTGAGTCGGCTCCCCGGAGCTCAAACGTCCGCTCAAGGCCGCGGCCGGAAAGCCGACCAGGGCTCCGACGGCCACAGCGCCGCCGATGTCCCAGACGCCGTGCCTCAGCGCCGCACCGACGTCATTGCCGGTCAACGCCAGCGCGGCGACCATCGCCAGCGAAAACGCGATCAGGCCCCAAGCATCATCGATCGCGACGATGCCCTGCAGCGTCTCGGTGAACGGGCCCTGCGCTCCCGTCTGCCTGATCACGTCCAGCGTCGCCGCGGGCGCCGTCGCCGTCGCAATGCCCGCTAGCAACAGCGCAAGCGCCGGCGGAATGCCGACGAGGATCAGTCCGCCCGCTACGATCACGAGCGTCGCCGATACGACGGCAATCGAGATGACGAGTATCGTGCGCCCGTGCTCGCGCAGCCGCTCCCGCGACAACGATCCGCCGAGCAGGAACGCAACCATGGTCAGCGCGAGCGTTGCGAGGAAGTCGTACCAGCCGTTGAGCTCGGCCGGCACGATATCCAAACCGATTGGACCGGCGAGCACGCCGAACAGGATCAGCAGCGTGACCCGCGGCAGGCGAGCACGTCGCCCGATCAGATCGATGCCGAGCCCGGCGGCGAACAGGCCGCCAAGGGCCAGCAGCGCGACGTGCATTTCCACCGGAGTCCTCCGTTGTCCTCGAGCGCATGATGCCATTGTTTGACCCGCGGCATTTGCCGCTTGCGCAGGCAACTGAGGGAATCTTCGAGGCGCGCGACGAGCGCGCGCTAGGCGAGCATACGAACGTTCGGCGCGAGGGAAACACGCCATCCGCCAGTACGAGAAGGCGTATTCTTTCGGTTGGCTCGGCCTCCTTCGTCGCCGAGCGTCGGCCTGCCGCTCGACTTCGGCGAAGCGTAGCGTCGCTACGGCGACGCCGGCGCCCGCGTCAGCGGAGCCGGCTCCGCGTCCGCCGCCTCCGGGCTCTTCGGCTCGAGCTTCAACAGCATCAGCACGCCGGCCGCGAGCAGGGAACCGAGGCCCATCACGAGCGCTACCGTCGGCAGCCCCACGCCGCCGTCGAACAGGAAACCGGCAAGCACGGGTCCGAGCACGGACCCCCCGCGGCCGACGCCGATACTGAACCCCGTGCCCGAAGCGCGGACATGCGTCGGGAATGCCTTGGCGAAGATCGCGTACATGCCGACGATCGCGCCGTTCGTGAAGAACCCGGCGAACGCGCAGAGCATGGACAGGCGTGCGAGATCCTCGGGAGAACGCCCGAAGACCGTGACGAGCACCGTCGAGAGCACCATCGCGCCGATCGTCAGCGCCTTGACGTTGAACCGCTGCGTCAGGAGCCCGAGGACGGCGCCGCCGACGGCGCCGCCGACGTTCGCCCAGACGAGCACGCCGGCCGCAGAGGACGCCGCAAAACCCATGTCGGCGACGATCTTCGGCACCCACTTCAGGACGAAATAGAACGTCATGATGTGGAAGAAATAGGCCGCGGCGACGATCACCGTCGTGCCGAGCAGCGCCGGCGCGAAGAGGTCCGAGCCGGAGCGCCCGCGCGCGTCGGCCGGGATCTCCGGCAGCGCGCGGATCGCCGCGTGGCCCATCCTCCTGAGCGTGCGGTTGATCCGCTCGAACGCCCCCGCCGGCTGCTTGCGCGCGAGCCAGTGCACGGACTCCGGCACGAAGAAGAAGACGATAGGGATGAACGCGGCCGTCACCGCGGCGCCGAAGTAGAACACCGAGCGCCACCCGTGCTCGGCGAGCAGCTGGGCTGCGATCGAGCCGCCGAGCACCGCGCCGATCGGGTAGCCGATCGCCATCAGCGACACGCAAAGGTCGCGTCGACGTCGGTTCGAGAACTCCGCCGCAACCGCGGCGGTCGCCGCGAGCATGCCGCCGATCCCAAGGCCGGTCACGATCCGCCAGAGCGACAGATCGACGATGCCGCGGGTCGTCGTCGCCATGAACATGCCGAAGGCCATCAGGACGAGGCAGCCGAGCATCGTCCCCCTGCGCCCCAGCCTGTCGGCGACGCCGCCGAGCAGCACCGACCCGACCGACATGCCGATCAGCTCCATCGAAAGCACGAAGCCGAGCGCGGCCGGGTCGATGCCCCATTCGGCAGCAATGCCGGGCGACGCGAAGCTGATCGCAAGCACGTCGAAGCCGTCGAGCGCGTTCAGGCCGATCGTGACGGCGACGGCGAAGATCTGCAGCCGGCTCATCGGACTGCCGGCGAGCGTATCCCTCGGATCGTCATTCACAGAGAGCTCCCCCCAAAAAGTCGGGCCTCGCGGCCCATCCGTCACGCGGTCCGAAACGCCCTATGCGTTCAGCCGCTCCCTGTCCCACTCGGCGATCGTTTTGCCCTCTTCCGCGAGCTTCACGAGCAGCGGCGCGGGCTCCCAGTGCATCGGCCCGAACCTCGCGCGGTACTTCAGAATCCCCTCGAGCAGCGTCTCGAGACCGATCGTGTCCGCATGGAACATCGGCCCGCCGCGGTAGCGCGGGAAGCCGTAGCCCGAGGTCCAGACGACGTCGATGTCGCTCGCGCGCAGCGCGACCCCCTCCTCGAGAATACGGATGCCCTCATTGAGCAGCGGGAAAAGGCAGCGCTCGAGGATCTCGCGCTCGTCGTGCTCGCGCTGCTCGATGCCGAGCTCGCGGGCGCGCGCGCGAAGGATCTCGAGCGCCTCGGGATCGTCGTGCCGCGCGCGATCGCCGGGCTCGTAGCGATAGTACCCCTTGCCGGTCTTCTGACCGAGCCTGCCGGCTTCATGGAGCGCAAAATCGGCCTGATAGTACGTCGGATCCGGCGGATAGCGGTCCGCATTGGACTTGTGCACGTTGACGCCCACGTCGATGCCGGCCATGTCGAACACCGCCAGGATGCCCATCGCCATGCCCCAACGCTCGAGCACGGAGTCGACCTGCCGCGGCGTCGCGCCTTCGAGCACGATGCGCTCGGCCTCGCGCGCGTAGCCCTCCATCATGCGGTTGCCGATGAAGCCGTAACAGACCTTTGCGAGCACCGGCGTCTTGCGCAGCGGCCGAGAGAGCGCCATGACCGTCGCGATCGTCTCCGCCGACGTTCGCGACGTGCGCACGACCTCGAGCAACGGCATGACGTTCGCCGGCGAGAAGAAGTGCATGCCGATCACGTCCTCGGGACGGCTCACCGCGAACGCGATCTCGTCGATATCGAGCGTCGAGGTATTCGTCGCGAGCACGGCGCCGGGCTTTGCGATTTCGTCGAGCTTCGTAAACACCTGCTTCTTGAGGTCCATGCGCTCGAGCACGGCTTCGACGATCACGTCCGCATGACGCAGATCCTCGTAATCGAGCGTGCCGCGGATCAGCTCGAGGCGCTTTGCCTTCTCCTCGGCCGTGATGCGGCCGCGCTTGACTCTGGACTCATAGAGCCCGTCGATGACGCCGAAGCCGCGGTCGAGCGCCTCGCGGCCGACCTCGAGCACGGTGACCGGGATGCCCGCGTTCGCAAAGCAGACCGCAATACCGGCGCCCATCGTGCCGCAGCCGACGATGCCGGCGCGCTCGACGGTGCGCGGCTTCGTCCCGGGCGGAAGGCCCGGAACTTTGCGGCTCTCTCGCTCGGCGAAGAACACGTGGATCGACGCTTTCGCCTCCGTCGTTCCCTTCGCCTCGTTGGCGCGCTCCGTCTCGTACTCGAGGCCCTGCTCGAGCGGAAGGCGCACCGAGGCCGTGATCGCATCGATCGCGGTCAAAGCCGCCTGACGGTTCGGGTATTGCGCCTTCGCCTGCTCGGTCAGGCGCGCGACGATCTCGTGCGTTGCGGTCGCGGGGTCGACCCGCCTTTCCCCGGTGCGCCGCGGCCCCTGCCCGGCCGCGACGAGCTCGCGTGCGAACGCAACCGCGCCCGCTGCCAGATCGCCCTCGACGATCCGGTCGAGCAGACCGAGCGCGTGCGCCTGCGCGGCGTCGATCGGTCGACCGCTCAGCACCAGCTCGATCGTCTTCTCGACGCCTATCAGCCGCGGCATACGCTGCGTGCCGCCGGCGCCGGGGATGATCCCGAGCGTGACTTCCGGGAGACCGACTCGCGTACCTGACGCCGCGATCCGGTAATGACAGGCGAGTGCGAGCTCGAGTCCGCCGCCGAGCACCGTGCCGTGCATCGCGGCGACGACCGGGAGCGCGAGCGCCTCGTAGCGGTTGAACAGCCGGCGGTACTCCGCCTCGCGCGGCGGACCGTCGAACTCGCTGATGTCGGCACCCGACACGAACGTCGAGCCGGCGCAGCGGACGACGACGGCCCGCACGTCCGGCCTCGCCTCGATCCGCGCGACCGCATCGTCGAGGCCGGCGCGGACGCTCGCGGTGATCGTGTTGACCGGCGGGTTGTCGATGACGACGACGGCGATGCCGTCCTCGAAGCTCACTGATACCGTTTCGTTGCTCATCGCTGTCCTTCTCGTGCGGGACGCGCCGCTACGCCTTTCTCGCAGGCCGCTTCGTGTCCTCCTCGGGCCGACCGTCCGCGCCGACGGTGGCCGCGGAGACCTGCGTCAGCCGGTCGAGGAGCTCGAGAAGCTGCACGCGGCCGCTCTCACCGATGCGGGCGACGAGGCGCGCTTCGTGACGACACTGCGCGCGCGTCGCGCGCGCGAGCAGGGCGCGCCCCTTCGGGGTCAAGTACAGCGCAAACGTGCGGCGGTCCTCCTCCGACGCCCGCCGGACCACCAGGTCGCGTTGCTCGAGCGCATCGAGCAACGGCGCAAAGTTGGCCTTGCGGATCTCGAGCACCCGGCCCACGTCCGACGAGCTTGCGCCGGGGTTCTCGCGGATCACCGAAAGCACGCTGAACTTCGCCGGGCTCAGGTCGAACTCGGCGAGCACCGCGATGATGTCGGCGAACACCGAAAGTTGCGCTCGGCGAAGCGCGTACCCGATCTGGTCCTGAAGGCGGCCGACTCCGATGGCGCGCTCGCTGCGGGCCTGGCGGGCCCGCGGGTCCGGCTCCCGCACCCGGCCCTCGCCGGCACGTTTTGGCGAGCTACCGGTGTTCCGGGTCGGGCTGGCGCCCGGCCTGCGTCGCCCGCCCGTGCCCGGCTCGCCGCGCGTGCGACTCGACGCTGCCTGCTCGCCTCTGGACGGGGATGACTTCGACATCGCGCGGGACCGGTTCTCGGCTGGCCGACGAAGAAGTTATAGCATATAACCATTTCCGGCAATAGACTATGCGCGGCCAGGAGGCTGAATAACGAAAGAGACTGGCGATGATGGACGAACGATGGTGCGAGGGATTTCAGATATGAGCGCCCGTATAGATGTCGACTCACTCGTGGCGTTCGACGTGCACGCGCACGTCGAGGCGTCGATCCGAGAGCCGAAGGA
>JAFGNC010000299.1 GCA_016927175.1 Gammaproteobacteria bacterium
CCGCGATGCAGGACGAAAACACGAAGCTCCGGCAGGAGATGCCCGCATTAACGCGACGCGCCCGTCGCGACGGCGACGGCGCGGGCACGCCGAGCGGATGAGCGCGGCCGCTGCCGACCCGAGGCGCGTCCTGGCGGTCCTGTTCGCCGGCGTGCTGCTCGGCGCGCTCGACATCGCCATCGTAGGGCCCGCGCTGCCCGCCATCCAGCGCGACCTCGCCGTCGACGATCGGGCGCTGTCGTGGGTATTCACGATCTACGTGCTGTTCAACATCGTCGGGGCGCCGCTGCTCGCGAAGCTGTCGGACCGCTTCGGCCGGCGCGACGTTTACGCGTGCAGCCTTGCGCTCTTCGCCGTCGGCTCGCTGACCGTCGCGCTCGCACCGAGCTTCGGCGTGCTGCTTGCCGGCCGGGCGCTGCAGGCGTTCGGTGCCGGCGGCATCTTCCCCGTCGCGAGCGCCGTCGTCGCCGACACGTTTCCGCCGGAGCGGCGCGGGCGCGCGCTGGGACTGATCGGCGCCGTGTTCGGCATCGCCTTTCTGCTCGGTCCGTTGCTCGGCGGCCTGCTGCTGCGCTGGGGATGGCACTGGCTGTTCCTGATCAACGTGCCGGCGGTCGTGGTCGTGATCGCCGCGAGCCGCCGCGTCCTGCCGGGTAGCCGGACCGTCGGCCACGGCCCGTTCGACGCGCGCGGCGCCGCCGTCCTGACGGTGCTGCTCGTCACGGCGGCCCTCGGCGTGAACCGGATCGACGCAGCCGCGCTGCCGGGAAGCCTGCTCGAGCCGGACGTCGCCGCGCTCCTGCTCGCGGCCGCGGCCGCCGCACCGGTGTTCTGGCTCGTCGAACGGCGTGCGGCCGATCCGGTGCTGCCGCCGGGGCTGCTGCGGTCGCGGGCGCTGCGCGGCGTCGCGTTCATCGCGGTCGTCGCCGGAGTCGTCGAGGCCGGCATGGTGTTTCTGCCCGCGCTGGCCGTCGCGGCCTTCGGCGTCGATGCGGCGACGGCGAGCCTGATGATGCTGCCGCTCGTGCTGACGCTGATCGTCGGCGCCCCGGTCGCCGGGCAGCTGCTCGACCGCATCGGGCCGCGGCCGGTCGTGCAGGCGGGCGTGCTGCTGACCGGCGCAGGGCTGCTCGTGCTCGCTCTGGTGCCGCTCAGCACCGCGAGCTTCTACTCGGGCGCGGCGCTGGTCGGCGTCGGCCTCGCGTCGCTGCTCGGAGCGCCGCTGCGCTACGTCGTTCTGCAGGAGGCCGGAGCGGCCAGGCGCGGCGCAGGTCAGGGCCTGCTGACTCTGCTGCTCAGCGTCGGACAGCTGGTCGGCGCAGCCGCGATCGGGGGCGTCGCGGCATCCGCGGGCGGTGCCGCCGCAGACGGCTATGCGGCCGCGCTGCTTGCCGTGGGCGTGGTCTGCGTGGCCGTGCTGCCCGCCACGCTGATGATCGGTCCCAAGCGGCAGGAGACGGCGGCGCTCGATCTGCGGGATGAGGCGCGGCGCCGATCGTGAAATAATGCCGGGCTTTCCGGAACGCTGCCGCGGCGGCGAGAGGCTCCAATGAACGGTTCCCGGCCGTCATCCCGGTCGAAGCAGCACTGGATCGCGCCGTCGATCCTGTCGGCGGATTTCGCGCGTCTCGGCGAAGAGGTCGAAGCCGTCGTCGCCGCCGGGGCCGATCTGATCCATTTCGACGTGATGGACAACCATTACGTCCCGAACCTGACGGTCGGCCCCGTCGTATGCAGGGCGCTGCGGGACCACGGCATCACGGCGCCGATCGACGTGCATCTGATGGTCAAGCCGGTCGACCGGATCATCCCGGATTTCGCCGAGGCCGGCGCGACCTTCATCAGCATTCATCCGGAGGCGACCGAGCACGTCGACCGCTCGCTGCAGCTGATCCGCGAGCACGGCTGCAAGGCCGGTCTGGTGTTCAATCCGGCGACGCCGCTGAACTGGCTGGATCACGTGCTCGACAAGCTCGATTTCGTGCTGCTGATGTCCGTGAATCCCGGTTTCGGCGGGCAGCAGTTCATCGAATCGGCGCTGGAGAAAGTCGCGCGGACCCGAGAGGCCGTCGACCGGTCGGGTTTGCCGATCCGCATCGAGATCGACGGCGGCGTCAAAGTGGACAACATCGGCCGCATCGCGGCCGCCGGTGCCGACATATTCGTCGCGGGCTCCGCGATTTTCGGCTCGGGCGACTATGCCGGCACGATAGCAGCGATGCGAAGGGAGATTGCGGCGGCGCCGACGGCCTGAGCGGCCGCGCGGCCCGGCGCTCGCTTCCGTCGGCGGTTCTGCTATTCTCGCGACCGCCCCGGACCGGGCGCGGAGTCCGTCACGGCGCGGCCCCTGCCATCCGGCACAACAACTCGATCAGCGAGAGTCAACACATGGGCTGGACCGTCCATAAATTCGGAGGCACGAGCCTCGCAGATGCGGACTGCTTCCGCACCGTAGCCGACATCGTCACGAGCGGCGCCGCGGGCAACCGCGCCGTCGTCGTGTCGGCCATGCGGGGCATGACGGATCAGCTGCTCGGGCTGATCGCGCTCGCGTCGCAGCGGGCGCCGGTAGAGGAGTCGCTGCGCGGCCTCGAGCAACGCTATACGGCAACCGTGCGCGAGCTGTTGCCGGAGGCGCGGGGCGAGGAGCTGCTGAAAGCTTTCGGCAGCGACGTCGCAGACATCGACAACGTGCTGAAGGCGCTGTCGCTGGTGCGCGCCGCCTCGGAGCGGAGCCGCGCGCTGATCTCGGGTTTCGGCGAGCTGTGGTCGGCGCGTCTGCTGGCGGCGGTGCTCGGCGAGCGCGAAGGCGGCGATCCGGTCAGATTCGTCGACGCGCGCGAAGTCCTGGTGATCGGGCCCGGCGAGATGGGACCGATCGTGCTGTGGGACGAGAGCCGCGCGAGGCTCGAGCGCGTGCTGCCGAAGCCGTTCATGGGCATCGCGGTCGTGACCGGCTACATCGCCTCCGACAGGGAAGGTCTGCCGGCGACGCTCGGCCGTAACGGCAGCGACTTCTCCGCTTCGATCTTCGGCGCGCTGCTCGGCGCCGACGAGGTCAACATCTGGACGGACGTCGACGGCGTCATGAGCGGCGATCCCCGGCGCGTGCCGGAAGCGACCGTCATCGACGAGATCTCGTACAACGAAGCCATGGAGCTCGCGTATTTCGGCGCCAAGGTCATCCATCCGCAGACGATGGCGCCGGCAGTCTCGCACGACATTCCGATCCGCATCCGCAACACCTTCAATCGCGAGCATCCGGGCACGCGGATCGCCGCGCGGTCGCGGCAGCGCGACGCGATCGTCAAAGGCATCAGCGGCGTCGATCCTGTCGCGCTGGTCAACCTCGAAGGCGCCGGCATGATCGGTGTGCCCGGCACGGCCGACAGGCTGTTCGGCGCGCTGCGGGAGGCGGCGGTGTCCGTCATGCTGATCTCGCAGGGCAGCTCCGAGCACTCGATCTGCTTCGCCGTGCCGGAGGCGTCGGCCGATTCGGTCCGCCAGGTCGTCGAGCGCGCCTTCGCGCTCGAGCTGGCGCAGGGTCAGGTGCAGCGCGTCGAGGTCACGAAGGGCTGCGGGATCCTGGCCGTCGTCGGCGACGGCATGGCCGGCGCGCCGGGCAGCGCAGGGCGCTTCTTCAGGACGCTCGGCAGCGCCGGCATCAACGTCCGCGCGATCGCGCAGGGCGCGTCGGAGCGCAACATCTCCGCCGTGATCTCGGCCAAGGACATGACGCGCGCGCTGCGCGCCGTGCACAGCAGCTTTTATCTGTCCGCGAAGACCGTGTCGCTCGGTCTGATCGGCCCCGGCCTCGTCGGCAGCGCGCTGCTCGAGCAGATCACCGGCGCGACGGAGCGGCTGCGCGAGAAATTCAACCTCGACATTCGCGTCCGCGCGCTCGCCGGATCGCGCCGCATGCTGCTGGCCGAGCCGCGCGTCGATCTCGCCGCCTGGCGCGAGCGGCTCGCCGCGGGCGAGCCGACGGATCTCGACGCTCTGGCCGAGCACGTGCAGACGGACTACCTGCCGCACGCAGTGCTGATCGACTGCACGGCCAGCCAGGACATCGCGAACCGCTACGCCGGGTGGCTCGAGCGCGGCATTCACGTGATCACGCCGAACAAGCGCGCGCACAGCGGGCCGATCGCCTACTACAGCGAGCTGAAGCGGCTGACGCGGAGCGCGAACACGCACTTCCTTTACGAGGCGACGGTCGGCGCCGGTCTTCCGGTCATTCAGACGCTGAAGGATCTGGTCGAGACCGGCGACGAGATCGAGAGCATCAGCGGCATCTTCTCCGGTACGCTCGCGTACCTGTTCAACGTCTTCGACGGCTCGACGCCGTTCTCGGAGATCGTGCGGGACGCGCGCTCCCGCGGGTATACCGAGCCCGATCCGCGCGACGACCTGTCGGGCATGGACGTCGCGCGCAAGGCCGTGATCCTCGCGCGCGAAGCGGGCCTCGACCTCGAGCTCGACGATCTCGAGGTCGAAAGCCTCGTGCCGGCGGCGCTGGCCGACGCCTCGGTCGACGAGTTCCTCGACCGGCTGTCCGACTTCGACGCGCCGATGGCCGAGCGCGTGCGGCAGGCTGGCGACGAGGGCACGGTGCTGCGCTACGTCGCGGACGTGGACGTGCGCGGCGGCAAGGCGC
>JAFGNC010000300.1 GCA_016927175.1 Gammaproteobacteria bacterium
GACATCGAGCGCGAGCTGATCATGCGCACGCTGGCTCACTTCGACGGCGACAAGCGGGCGGCCGCCGAGATTCTCGGCATCAGCCTGAACACGCTGTACAACCGTCTTCACGTCTACGAGCAGGACAAGGCCTCCTGATCCGCCTCCCTGCCGATCCGCCCAAGTAGCCGGGCCGCGGCGCCGCCGCGGCTCCGCTCGAAGAGCCGGCTGGCCGTGAGGCCGCCGGCTTTTTGCTGGCATGCCCCTTGCAGCATCCCCTTCACCAACCGGTCACAAGGAGGCAAGTCATGAACTGGGACATGATCGAGGGGAACTGGAAGGAGTTGTCCGGCAAAGCCCGCCAGCGGTGGGGCAAGCTGACGGACGACGACTGGCAGATGGTGGCCGGGAAGCGCGAGGAGCTGATCGGCCGTATTCAGCAGCGCTACGGCAAGAACCGCGACGAAGCCGAAAAGGACGTCGACGAGTGGGGCCGCGAACTGCACTAGTCCGCCCCCGGTGAATTCTGCATGACCGGCCGGCCCGTAGCGTCGCGCGCCGCCCGGGCGCGGCGGCGCACGGGCCGTCCCCGCGCGTACTGATGAACGCGCGGTTCGGCCTCGGCACGCCGGCTGAGGCCGGGCGATTCCAGAAAATCTTCGCGGTCGCCGTCGCGGTCGCGTTCACGTACCTGTTCCTCCGGCTGATCGCGCCTTTCATCGAGGCCGTGCTGCTCGCCGCGGTGCTGACAGGCATGCTGTACCCGCTGTTCCACCGGGTCCTGGCAGTCGTTCCCTATCGTCCCGCGGCATCCATACTGACCGTCGCCGGCGCATTCTTCGCGATCATTCTGCCCCTGCTTTTCGTTCTCGGCGCCTCGGTGCGGGAGGCGATCCGCCTGTCCGAGCGCTGGGCGCCGTGGGTCGAGTCACAGCTCGAACGGCAGCAGGACGGCGCGCCGCTGCCGTCATGGGTGCCGTTCGACCAGTATCTGCAGCCTTATCGGCGGCAGATCCTGGAAAGCCTCGGGGAGTTCCTGAATCAGGCAGGGACGTTCCTGGTCGACGGACTGTCGGTCGTGACCACCGGCACCCTGATGTTCGTGTTGAACCTGTTCATCATGCTGTACGCGATGTTCTTCTTTTTTCTGGCGGGCGCAAGATGGCTCGAATTCTTCGACTACACCCCGCTGCCGCCGCACGATCGGAAGCTGATCGTCGAGAAAGGCGTCTCGATCGCTCGCGCGACCGTCAAGGGCACTTTCGTGATCGGCGTCGTCCAGGGCCTGCTCGGCGGAATCGGCTTCGCCGTGGCGGGACTGCCGGGCCCGATCTTCTGGGGCGCCGTCATGGCGGTGGCTTCATTCATTCCCGGCATCGGCGCCGCGATAGTATGGATACCGGCCGTCGCCTACCTGCTCGCGACGGACGTCACGCGAGGCATCGCGCTCGGCGTCTGGTCCGCGCTGATCGTTTCCGGCATAGACAACCTTCTGCGGCCGCGCCTCGTCGGCAGCGACACGAGGATGCCGGACGTGCTGATCCTGCTCAGCACGCTCGGCGGGATCGCGATGTTCGGCGTGTCGGGCGTGATCCTCGGACCGATCGTCGCCGGCTTCTTCATCACCAGCTGGCACATCTTCGCGGCCACGTTCCGGCGGGAGCTGGAACGCTCGGAAGCCTCTCCCGGGATGCTCGACGGCGAGCAGGAAGGCCTTCCGCCGGAGGTCGAGGAAAAAGTCGAGGATGGTGAAACGGTCGGCAGGCGAGGATGTGATTGATGCTGGAAATCTACGACACGAACTGGATGCCGCAGATCGAGATCGCGATCAAAGTGGTCATCGCCGGTCTCTTCGGCGGCATCGTGGGCCTCGAGCGCGAGCTCGCGAACAGACCCGCAGGGCTGCGTACGCACGCGATTCTGTCGTCCGCCGCGGCGCTTCTGGTCGGCCTCGGCGACCTGCTGATCACTCACTTCGCCGACGAGACGATCCCGGGAATGCTGCGAGTGGACCCGCTGCGCATCGTCGAGGCGATCGTCACCGGCGTCGCGTTCCTCGGCGCCGGCACGATCTTCCGCCACTCGCAGGAGCGCATCATCGAAGGGCTGACGACGGGCGCGTCGCTGCTGCTCGTCGCCGCGATCGGCGTAGCGGTCGCGATGGGTCAGCTGCTGCTCGCGGGCATCGTCACGATCGTGAGCCTGCTCGTGCTGCGGACCGTCGCGATTCTGCTCAGAAAGCGCGAGTGACCGCCGTCAAAGGTCTTCCCGAGCCTGTGGCGGCACATCCGTCGCCTCGGAGCGCGAGCGCCTCTGACCGAACCGATCAGCATTGCGCGTCAGCTCGATGAGCCGCGCAGCGGACAGCAGCACCGCGGCCGTACGCGTCAGCATGCCGCCTTCCGGCCTGCGCCGCTCACCGTCCTCGTCGCCTCCGGAGTCACCGCGGTCGCCGCGGCCGCCGCGGTGCAGGAATCCGAAAACGAGCCCCGCCCCGAACAGGCCGAGCAGCGTCACCGGCCGCGACAGCTGCTGCTTGAAACGATCGAGCGTGCGGTCGAATGCCAGGCTCGTCAGCGCCTTGTCGCGTTCGACGGCCGCGGCCTTCTGCCGAACGGTGCGCTCGAGACGCTTCAGCTCTGACACGGCTTCCGCGCTTCGCCGCGGTCGCTGCCGCTCATTGCTCGGCGGAGCCCGTGACGGCTCGCCGCACGGCCGGCAGCGTCAGATTCGCGCTGAGGCGAACGATGCCCCGCCACAGCAGGTATGCCGCGAGCGCATGCACGCCGGCCATCAACAGCCCCGCCGCCGGCCACGGCAGCCCGAGCATCACGAGCAGATAGGTTGCCACGGCCGCGACGAACGCCCAGCCGACGATCGACAGAGCCGCCGCGACGATGACCATCAGCACTATCGATACGCCGCTCAGAGCCGCGAGCCGGGTTTCGGCGGCGAGCAACTCGGCGAAATGCCTGGCGGCATCCTGCGCCGCGGCGACGGCCGCGGAGGCTCTGTCGGCGAGGTTCTCGTCCTCGCCCGCCGGCGCGGCGGACTCTGCCGCCGCCCGCCACTGCACCGACTCCGCGTGCGCTGCCGCTTCGGTCGGTTCTACGCTCACCGCCGCAGCAGGCTGCTGAGCACCATCCCGGCAACGAACGCGATGCCCGCGCTCGCGATCGGATTCTTCTCGATGTAGGTGCGGACCTTCTCGACGTTCTCGTCGACGGTGGCCGCCAGCTGCTCCTCGCCGCGCTTGACGCGCTCGGCCGTCTCGGCCGCGGAACGCCGCAATTCGCGCTCGGCCTCGTTGGCGGTCTCCGCGGCGCTGTCGATCGTACGGTGCGCTTTCTCGGCGACGCGGTCCGTCGTCGAACGCCGCGCCCTCTCCTGCTCGGACATACCGATGTCGGCGCTCGGGTCGTTGAAGTTGGTGCTCACGCTCGTTCTCCTGCCAGATGCTGACGTTGTTGAGGGGTCGTGCAGAAAGTATGCCACCGCTGCCGCGCCCGATGCGCGCAAGCGGCGCCCGGGCTAGCCGACTTCGTCGCCGACGACCTGCTTCAACCGTCTGCCGGCCGGGATCGTCGCGTTCGGATCGGAGACCTGGTTGATGAGCGCGAGCTGCTCGATCGAGATCGGCGTCGGGTAGCGCCGGGCGAACTCCGTCAGGCTCATCGCCTCCGGCAGCTCGACGATGTCGATCCGCGGCGCCTGGATGTCGAGTATTTCCCGATCCGTGACCGGCTCGAAGCTCGTCACGATGTCCTCGAGAATCCGCGCACGCCGGTCGAACGCGCCGCCCGGCGCGTAGCCGACGAGCTGGTAGACCGCGCCGCCGTGCGCGATGTGGCTGACGTAACCGCGTACCGCGCCCTGCTGCGTCTGCGCCTGGAACTCGCTGATCACGGCAGTGTTGCCGGCAATCTCGCGCGAGGCGACGCCGAGCCGGGCGAGCCCCTGCTGCTGAGAGAAGAACGCCTGCGCCGCCTCGCCCGGGCTGGAGGCCGGCACCAGGGTCAGCTGCACGGCCGCGTCCTGATCCGGGCTGACGGCCTGGACGGACTGCGGCAGATTCTGGCGCTGCCAGTCGCTCGGCACGCGGAACCGAAAGATCAGCTCCGGGTGATAAAACCAGTCGTCGCGGAAGAAGCCGTTGCGCGGATCGGGGCCGTAGACCAGCCCGTCGAGCTGGCTCAGATACTCGTTCTCGCCGACGCGCAGGTCGGCCGGCGGCGACGCGAGCTCGGCCGCGCGCCTTTGCGCATTCGCTATACGTTCCGGCTCGGCGGGGTGGCTCGACAGCCAGTTCGGCAGAGGGCTCGCGCCGCTCAGCTCGCCCGCGCTCTGCAGCGCCCGGAAAACGTCTGCCATCTCGGCAACCTGATAGCCGCTCTCCAGCATGTAGCGGAAACCGAGCTCGTCCGACTGCCGCTCGTCGTCCCGGCCGTATTTCAGAAACAGCAGCTGCAGACCGGTACCGGCGAGGTCGCCGAGCTGCGCCAGCTCCGGCGACAGGATCATGCCGAGGCCGAGGCCGAGCTGCGCCAGCTGCGCCCGGCTCATCTGCGAGACAGAATGCCTGGCGGTGACGTGGCCGATCTCGTGCCCGAGCACGGCGGCCAGCTCCGCTTCGGAGGCCATCAGGTTCATCATCCCGCGGGTGACGAAGATGTAGCCGCCCGGCAGCGCGAAAGCGTTGGGGGTGGGGTCGTCCACGACCCGGAACTGCCACGGCAGATCCGGCCGCTCGCTGATCGCGGCGAGCCGCTGACCGATGCCGTCCACGTACTCCTGCAGCTCCTGATCCTCGACGAGACCGAGGGAGCTCGCCACCTGCCCCGACGCTTCGCGGCCCATCGCGACCTCCTGATCCTCGGAGATCAGCGCCAGCTCGCGCTCGCCGGTGACCGGGTTGACGGCGCAGCTCACGAGGGCCGCAAGCGCCGCCGTCGAGCCGAAGGCGAGCGCGGCGAGTCGAAAAGATCGAACGTTCAGTCGCATCGTGGCTCCGATCACAGCGCTCCGTTCCTGCTGTCCTGCCCCTGGGAAGTTCAAGAAGCATGCCACTGAACCCGCTGCCGTGTCGCGTGCGGAGCCTTGGCACATTGCTTGCTTTACATATTCCGGCTGACCGTTTCCGAGTTCATGACCCCGGGGGAGAAAGTCATGCAGCTCAACCCGATCCCGTGACCGAATTGCCCATCCACGCGAGCACGACTTCGCTTTCCAGACACCATGACGCGGAACGGCCCGACCCGCGCTCGGCACGGCATGGCCGCGGCCGGCGCGGATCAGAAATTGTAATCGGACCGCTTTTTGCAACCCCTGGACGGATCCCCGCGGCCCGGGCACGAGGCCCGCGGCCGGCTGCGGCCCTGGACCCTCCGGCCGGTTGCCCAGGAGGACTCGCATGGAGGAAGCAAACCACGTTGCGCCGTCGTCCCGACGGGGCGGCGTTCTCGCCCTGATCCTGGCCGGCGGCAGCGGCTCGCGCCTCAAGGGACTGACCGAGTGGCGAGCGAAGCCCGCCGTGCCTTTCGGAGGGCACTACCGTACGGTCGACTTCACGCTGTCGAACTGCGTCAACTCCGGGATGCGGCGCATCGCGCTGCTGACCCAGTACAAATCGCAGTCGCTGATCCGGCACATCCAGCACGGCTGGGGATTTCTGCGCCGGGAGCTCGACGAGTTCGTCGAGATCTGGCCGGCCCAGCAGCGGCTCGGCGAGCGCTGGTACGCGGGCACCGTGGACGCGGTCTACCAGAACCGCGACCTGATCGAGTCGCTCGACCCGGACCACGTGCTCGTGCTCGCCGGCGACCACGTCTACTCGATGGACTACTCCGAGATGCTTCGGCACCACGTCGAGACCCGGGCCGACATCACGGTCGGCTGTGTCGAGGTTCCGGTCGACGAAGCCCGCTCGTTCGGCATCGTCGGCATCGACCGCGACTGCCGCGTCCGCTCGTTCGTCGAGAAGCCGGACAAGCCGGTGCCGTCGCCGGGCCGGCGCAACGTGACGCTCGCGTCGATGGGCATCTACGTCTTCTCGCGCGCGGCGCTGTTCGAACGCATGGAACGCGATGCCGCCGATCCGGGCTCGCTGCACGACTTCGGCTACAGCGTGCTGCCGAACGCGATCGGGGGCACTCGGGTGTTCGCGCACGTCTTCCGCGATGAGCGGACCGGGCGTCCCGGCTACTGGCGCGACGTCGGAACCATCGACAGTTACTGGAAGGCGCACATGGAGCTGCTCGACGAGGAGCCGGAGCTCGATCTGTTCGACCCCGTGTGGCCGATCAGAACCGCGCAGCCGGCGGGCCCGCCGGTGCGCGTGCGCCAGCCGGTCCGGATCAGCGCGTCGATTCTCGGGCAGGGCAGCGTCGTCGCGGGCGACATCCATCGCTCGGTGCTGTCCGGAAACTGCCGCGTCGGAGCGCATTCCCGCATCAACGAGTCGGTCCTGCTGCCGAACGTGCGAATCGGCAGGAACTGCTCTCTCGAACGGGTCGTCGTGGACAGCGACTGCGTGATACCGGACAACACGGTGATCGGCGGCGATCTGTTCGACGAGTCGGGACCACACCGGCGCGAGGTATCGGCCGAGGGCATCGTGCTCGTGACGCGCCAGACGCGCGACGCGGATAGCGGATCGGCCGCCAAGCGCAAGGTCGCATGATCGTCGGAGGGTCGGCGTGCAGGTAAGTCGACCGGCCAGTGGTCGAAGCTAAGCAGCCGGTCTGGCCGGGGCAGCCCTACCCGCTCGGCGCCACGTGGGACGGCGAAGGGGTGAACTTCGCGCTGTTCTCGGAGCACGCCGAGCAGGTCGAGCTGAACATCTTCGACCGCAACAGCAGGACGGGCCCCGTAGCGATCCGGCTGCGCGAGCACACCGACCAGGTGTGGCACTGCTACCTGCCGCTCGCGCGGCCCGGACTGCTTTACGGCTACCGCGTCCACGGCCCTTATTCGCCGAGCGACGGCCACCGCTTCAACGCCAACAAGCTGCTGCTCGACCCGTACGCGAAATCGATCCGCGGGCAGATCAAGTGGAGCGACGCCCATTTCGGCTACCGGATCGGCCACGCGAAGGAGGACCTTTCCTTCGACCGCCGCAACAGCGCCGCCGGCATGCCGCGCTGCGAAGTCATCGATCCCGCCTTCACGTGGGGCGACGACCGGCCGCCGAAAGTGCCGTGGAGCGACACCGTCATCTATGAGCTGCACGTGAAGGGCTTCACGATCCGCCATCCCGGCGTGCCGCCGCATCTGCGCGGCACGTACGGCGCGCTCGCGACGCAGCCCGTGCTCGAGCACTTCCGCCGGCTCGGCGTCACGACGGTGGAGCTGTTGCCGATCCACAGCTTCGTCGACGACCGTCACCTGGTCGACAAGGGGCTGCGCAACTACTGGGGCTACAACACGCTCGGCTACTTCGCTCCGGACACCCGGTACACGGCCGAAGGGCATATGAACGAGTTCCGGACCATGGTCCGGCGGCTGCACTCGGCAGGCATCGAGGTGATCCTCGACGTCGTCTACAACCACACGGCCGAGGGTAATCAGCTCGGACCGACACTGAGCTTTCGCGGCATCGACAATGCCGCCTATTACCGGCTGTCGCCGCACGATCGCCGCTACTACGTCGACTACACCGGCTGCGGTAATACGCTGAACATGACCCACCCGCGCGTGCTCCAGCTGATCATGGACAGCCTGCGCTACTGGGTCACGGAAATGCACGTCGACGGCTTCCGCTTCGATCTTGCATCCGCGCTGGCACGGGAGCTGCACGACGTCAAGCGGCTCGGCGCGTTCTTCGACATCATCCACCAGGATCCGATCCTGTCGCAGGTCAAGCTGATCGCGGAGCCATGGGACCTCGGCGAAGGCGGCTACCAGGTCGGCAACTTCCCCGTCGGGTGGGCGGAATGGAACGACAAGTATCGGCGTACGCTCCGCAGCTACTGGAAGGGCGACGACGGCGTCATCGCCGATCTCGCGTACCGGCTGACCGGCTCGAGCGACCTTTACGAGAGCAGCGGCCGGTTGCCTTACGCGAGCGTGAACTTCGTGACGGCGCACGACGGCTTCACGCTGCAGGATCTCGTCAGCTACGACGAGAAGCACAACGCCGCCAATCTCGACGACAACCGCGACGGCGAATCGCACAACGTGAGCTGGAACTGCGGCGTCGAGGGACCGACCGACGATCCGGCGATCCAGGCGCTGCGCGCGCAGCAGAAACGCAACTTTCTCGCGACGCTGCTGCTTTCGCAGGGCGTTCCGATGCTGCTCGCAGGCGACGAGCTGGGCCGCACACAGCGCGGCAACAACAACACCTATTGCCAGGACAACGCGCTCAGCTGGATCGACTGGGAGAGCCAGGACGATCAGCTGCTCGCGTTCACGGCCCGGGTTCTCGCCCTGCGCAGCGCGCATCCGACCTTCCGCCGGCGCCGCTACCTGCAGGGCGCGGGCACGCACGGGCAGGACGTGCACTGGCTGACGCCGGACGGCACCGAGATGGCCGAGGAGAACTGGCTGGACCCTTTCGCGCGCTGCCTCGGACTGCTGTTCTCGGGCAACGGCTCGGCCGAGGTGGATCGCTACGGTCGGCCTCTCGAGGACGACGAGTTCCTGCTGATGCTGAACGCCCATTACGAGGCGATCGAGTTCAGGCTCCCCGAGCGCGGCGCCGCCGGCTGGGAGGCGATCATCGACACGGCGCGGCATCTCGGCCCGACCGCTCCGTCGGACGCGGTACAGGACCGCTACCTGCTGGAAGGCCGCTCATTGGCGCTGCTGCGCGGACGGTGACACCATGAAAAGCGCTCATGCGATGCCTTTCGGCACCGAGATCATGGACCAGGGCGTGCGGTTTGCGATCTGGGCGCCGGCCGCGGCGCAAGTCGAGCTGCACATCGAAGGCCGCGGCGACAGAACGATGCTCGCGCAGGAGGACGGCTTTCACGTCTGCCTCGCGACGGACGCCGCGGCCGGCGACCGGTACGCCTTCTCTTTCGGCGACGATCCGCTGCGCGTTCCCGATCCCGCGTCGCGCTTCAATCCGATCGACGTGCACGGTGCCAGCGAGGTCGTGGACCCGCATGCGTTCGACTGGAATGACGACTGGGCGGGGCGGCCGTGGCGCGAGCCGGTGTTTTACGAGCTGCACATCGGCGCGTTCACGCCGCAGGGCACGTACGCGGGGATCGAGGACAAGCTCGATCATCTGGCCGGGCTCGGCGTCACGGCCATCGAGCTGATGCCGATCGCGGAAGGTCCCGGCCGCCACAACTGGGGTTACGACGGCGCCCTGCCCTTCGCGCCGAAGGCCGCCTACGGCAGGCCCGAGGACCTGAAGCGCCTCGTGCAGGCGGCGCACCGCAGGGGCCTGATGGTCTTTCTCGACGTCGTCTACAACCACTTCGGTCCGGAAGGCAACTACCTGCCCCTGTTCGCGCCGCAGTTCTTCACGGACAGGCATGAGACGCCGTGGGGCAAAGCGATCAATTTCGACGGTCCGGACAGCCGGCAGGTCCGCCGCTTCTTCACGGACAACGCGCTGTACTGGCTCGGGGAGTATCACTTCGACGGCCTCAGGCTCGACGCCGTGCACGCGATCATCGACGACTCCGACCCGAGTTTTCTGCGCGAGCTGGCCGAGGCCGTGCAGCGTCTCGAGGACTCGAGCGGCCGGCCGAGGCACCTCGTGCTCGAGAATGGCGACAACGTCGCGCGTTACCTCGAGCGGGAACGCGGCGCGAGACCTCCGCGCAGCTATGTCGCCCAATGGAACGACGACTTCCACCACTGCCTGCACGTGCTGCTGACGGGGGAAAGCGCCGGCTACTACGAGGACTACGACCGGCCCGGCGAGCGGCTGCTGCGCTGCCTGACCGAGGGCTTCGCCTATCAGGGCGAGCCGTCGCGCCACGCCGGCGGCCGCGCGCGCGGCGAGCCTTCGGCCGGCCTGCCGCCGGAGGCGTTCGTGAACTTTCTGCAGAACCACGATCAGGTGGGGAACCGGCCTTACGGCGACCGGCTGTGGATGCTCGCCGACGCGAACGCGATGCGCGCCGCCGAGACGCTGCTGCTGCTGCTGCCGACGCCGATCCTGCTGTTCATGGGCGATGAGTTTCACGCCCCGAACTGCTTCCCGTTCTTCTCCGACTTCGGGCCCGAGCTGGCGCAGGCCGTGACCGAGGGGCGGCGCCGAGAATTTGCACACTTTTTCGCCAACGCCGCCGACGTCGAGCGGATCCCGGATCCGAACGACGAGGCAACGGTCGAGATCGCGCGGCTCGACTGGGCGGCGGCCGGCCGCCCCGACGGCGCCGCGGTGCTCGAGCGCTACCGGCAGCAGCTCGCGCTGCGGCGCGAGCGGCTCGTCCCGCGGCTGCCGGCGTCGAATCCCCGCGGGCACATGCTCGCCGACGCCGCGCTGACGGTCACGTGGAGCCTGGCCGACGGCTCCGAGCTGGCGCTGACGGCGAACCTGTCCGATCGCCCCGCCCCGCGCGGCGATGCGCCCCGGGGCGAGCCGCTGTGCTCGAGCGGCGCCGCCGACGCGCCGAGCGGCTCGCCGGAGCTGCCGCCGTGGTACGCCGCCTGGCACCTGCACCCGGCCGCGGGCGGCGGCCGCAGGCCCTCCTCCGGACCCCGCGGCGGCCGACAACCCCCCGGCGATCGCGAAGGCGCGCAGCGCGCCGGAGCCCGCGGCGGCCGGGCGTCCTCCGGACCCGCGCCGCGCCCGGCTTCGGAAGGCTGACCCGGAATGGCGGCCCGGGATTCTGCCGGCGACCACGTGCCGCGCGCCACGTACCGGCTGCAGCTGACGGAGAACCAGGGCTTTCGCGCCGTCGCGCTGCTCGCGCCCTATCTCGCGAGGCTCGGCGTCAGCCACTGCTATTTGTCTCCGTACCTGAAGACGCGGCCGCACAGCACGCACGGTTACGACGTCATCGATCACAGCCGGCTGAACCCCGAGCTCGGCGACGACGCCGACTACGACCAGATGTGCCGGACGCTCGACGACCACGGTCTCGAGCAGTTGCTCGACATCGTGCCGAACCACATCGGCGTCATGGGAAGCGACAACCGGTGGTGGCTCGACGTGCTCGAGAACGGCCAGGCCAGCCGCTTCGCCGACTACTTCGACATCGACTGGCAGCCCGTCAAGCCGGAGCTCGCGAATCGCGTCCTCGTTCCGGTGCTCGGCGACCACTACGGCAACGTGCTGCTCGCGGGCGACCTGAAGCTGGTCTACGATCAGGACGAAGGCGAGCTCAGCATTTACTACTACGAGCACCGCTTTCCTCTCGATCCGGCCACGTATCCGCTGGTGCTGGAACCCGGTCTGGCCGCGCTCGCCGCGCGGCAGGCCGACGCCGCCGAGCTGATCGAGCTCGAAAGCGTGATACGCGCGCTGAAGAACCTGCCTCCGCACTCGACGCAGAACAAGGCACAGCGCAACGTACGGGCGCACGAGCAGCGGATCGCGAAGCGCCGCCTGAAGGAGCTGACGACGGGCTCCGAGCTCGTCGCGAAGCACATCGACGACAACGTCGCGGCCCTGAACGGCACGCCGCAGGCCAAGGAAACGCTCGAAAACCTGCACGCGCTGCTCGAGCGCCAACCGTACCGCGTGGCGTACTGGCGCGTGGCGGCGGACGAGATCAACTACCGGCGCTTCTTCGACATCAACGATCTGGCGGGGCTGCGCACGCAGAACGAGGACGTCTTCGAGGCGACGCATCGCCGGCTGCTCGACTGGGTCGCCGAAGGACGGATCCACGGGTTCAGGATCGATCATCCCGACGGGCTCTACGACCCCAGGGGTTATCTCGAATGGCTTCGCCGGAAGCTCACCGAGACGGGCCATCGGGATCTGTATCTGATCGTCGAGAAGATCCTCGCGCCGCACGAGCATCTTCCCGAAGACTGGCCCGTGCACGGCACGACCGGCTATGACTTCACGTTCGCGGTGAACGGGCTCTTCATTCACATACCGCACGAGCGAGAGCTCGACAGGGCCTACCAGGGCTTCACGCGTCAGACGGAGCCGTTCGAGAGCCTGCTCTACCGGGCGAAGCGCCAGATCGTGACGTTTCACTTGTCGAGCGAGCTGACCGTGCTCGCCAATCTGCTCGACCGTCTCGGCGAGATGCGTCTCGAAACGCGCGACTATACGCAGAGCGCGCTGCGCGACGCGTTGCTCGAGCTCATCGCATGCTTCCCGGTGTACCGCAGCTACATCGCCGACGGCCGGCACAGCGCGCAGGACCGCCAGTACATCGACTGGGCCGTGACTCACGCGCGCAAGAACTATCCGACCAAGGGCGAAGGCGTCTTCGAGCTCATTCGCTCGCTGCTGCTCGACGAGCTGCCGGACGACGTCACGGACGAGTACCGCGCGGAGGTCCGGAAATTCACCGGCAAGTTCCAGCAGTTGACGGCGCCGGCGATGGCCAAGTCGCTCGAGGACACGAGCTTCTACCGGTACGTCAAGCTGCTGTCGCTGAACGAGGTCGGCAGCGAGCCGACCCGTTTCGGGCTGACGCCGGCCGCGTTCCACCGGCAGTCGCAGCTCCGGCTCCAGCACTGGCCGCACACGATGCTCGGCACGTCGACGCACGACAGCAAGCGCAGCGAGGACGTGCGCGCGCGCATCAACGTGCTGTCGGAGATGCCGGAGGAATGGCGCGCGAAGCTGTCGAAGTGGCGGCGACTGAACGAGCCGCGCCGCCGGCAGGTCGAGGAAGCGGATGCGCCGTCGCGCAACGAGGAGTATCTGTTTTACCAGACGCTGATCGGGACCTGGCCCGTGCCGTTCGACCGCGGCGAGCTTTCGGGCTATGCGGACCGCATCGAGAGCTACATGATCAAGGCGCTGCGAGAGGCGAAGGTCAACACGTCGTGGACGGGCCCGAACGAGGAGTACGAGGCAGAAGTCGTCCGCTTCGTTCGAGAGACGCTGACGCCGTCCGAGCGCAACCGATTCATCGACGACATGAACGAGTTCGTGGGCGGCCTCGCGCGGCCGGGCTTCCTGAACGGCCTGAGCCAGACGCTGCTGAAGCTCGCGTCGCCCGGCGTGCCGGACGTCTATCAGGGCAACGAGCTGTGGGACTTCAGCCTCGTGGACCCCGACAACCGGCGGCCGGTCGACTACCGGCTGCGGCAGCAGCTGCTGTCGCAGATCGAGGAGGACTGCGAGGTGCCGGCGCGGTTCGGGGAAACGCTGCGCGACATGCGCGAGCACATCGAGGACGGCCGGGCGAAGCTGTACCTGACGTGGCGTACGCTGACGTTCCGGAGAATGCACCCGGACGTGTTCGCGGCCGGAAGCTACGTGCCGCTGGAGCCGAGCGGCAGCGCAGAGGCTCACCTCGTCGCGTTCGCGCGCGAGCACGCATCGGGCACCGTCGTCGTCGCGGTCGGCAGGTGGTTCCATCTGCTCGAGCGGCGCGACGACCGCTGGGGCGACACGGCGCTCGCGCTGCCGGCGCCCGGGCGCTGGCGGAACATCCTGACCAACGAGATCGTCGATGCGGACGGGGGCGGGACCGCTGACGTGCGGGCGGACCGGCTGTTCGCGGCGTTCCCTGCCGCGCTGCTGCACCTGGAATCGGGCTGAGGCCGCTCGTCTTCAGCGGCCGTCCGCCGCGAACGCGACGGTGCTGAGCAGCGCGAGCGCGGCCTGGCGGGAGTCGAGGCGCGTATGCTGCACGACGATCGGCACGTCCGATTCGATGACGCTCGCGAAATCGGTGTCCCGCGGAACGGGCTCCGGGTCCTCCAGATCGTTGAAGCGCACATGCTGCGTCCGCCGCGCGGCGACCGTCAGCCGGTACGGGCCCACCGGGTCGCGGTCGCTGAACAGCAGCACGATCTCGACGTGCGCGTCCCGATCGGATGCGTTCAGGATGCACGCGGTCTCGTGGCTCTCGAAAGCAGGCCCTTCGCCCGTGCTGCTGCCCGGTATGTAGCCTTCGGGAATCGCCCAGCACAAAGCGCCGATCGCCTCGCGCCGCGGGCGGCGCTCGCCCGCGCTCACAGCGGCACCGCCTGCCGCACCGGCTCTCTGCATTCCATGCGCATGCTCCTCCTCTTTTGCCGTCGCCATGCATCAATCGGGCCACGCCGGCCGCGGCGGCACGGCTCGTGCATAGGAGGCGTGCATATTCCGCAGCCAATCCTGCGAGGCGCGGCGGGGACGACGTGGAGCTGAAAGACAAAGTGGTCGTAGTGACCGGCGGCACGGCCGGCGTCGGCTATGCCGCGGCCGAAGCGTTCGCGCGCGCGGGTGCCCGTACCGCGGTGATCTCCCGCGACGCGGAGCGCGTCCGGCGCACCGTCGCCGCGCTTCAAGCCGTCGGGGGCGACGTGCATGGCTTCGCGCTCGACGTCTCCGACTCGGCCGCGGTGCAGCGTGCGGCCGAGGAGATCGAAACGCGCCTCGGGCCGATCGAGGTCTGGGTCAACAACGCCATGACGACGGTCTTCGGCAGATTCGCGGACATGAAGCCCGAGGAGTTCGAGCGTGTCACGGCGAACACGTATCTCGGCACGGTCTGGGGGACACACGCGGCGCTGACGCACATGCTGCCGCGCAACCGCGGCACGATCGTGCAGGTAGGTTCTGCGCTCGCGCACCAGTCCATTCCGCTGCAGTCGGCGTACTGCGGCGCCAAGCATGCCGTCCGCGGCTTCACGAACGCCGTGCGCTGCGAGCTCGTCAGGCAGAAGAGCGCCGTGCGTCTGACGATGGTTCAGCTGTCGGCCTTCAACACGCCGCAATTCGACTGGGCGCGATCGTATCTCGAATACAACCCGCGGCCGCTGGCACCGGTGTTCGCGCCGGAGATCGCGGCGCGCGCGATTCTGCGCGCGGCGACACAGCCGCGGCGCGAGTACTGGGTCGGGTGGCCCGCGATGAAAACGATCATCGGCTCGCGCCTGCTGCCCCGACTCGCCGACGCGATGGCCGCGCGGCAGGCTTTCGACGGTCAGATGTCGGACGAGCCGTCGCCGCCGCGCGACGGCAACCTGTTCACGCCGGTGCCGCGTGCGCCGGGCGCAGAAGGCCGTTTCGGCGCCGAGACCAGAGCGACGAGCGCTCAGTGGTGGATCACTTCGCACCGTCTTGCCGCCGCAGTCGCCGCGGCAGCCGGCGTCCTCGTGCTGCTGTGGGCGGTCGGCACCGTCTGAACCTGCCGGCGCGGCCGCTTCCGCCGCATGCCGGGTGCCGTCAAAGCCGGCGAGTGGCACGTGCTTTGCAGTTGCTCTCGTCGGGTACAGGACGAGGCAGTCGAATCAAGGGAGGATTCGCGCAATGGACCAGATCGAACCGCGGAGGACCGCGCAGGAATTGGACCCGCTGACGGACAGTCTCGCGAGCCGCGTGCGCTGGCGGGTCAGCGATTATGCGGCGATCTTCAGAGCGCAGATCCACCTGCTGCTCGCGGCCGAAGCGGCCGAGGCAAAGCGGGCCCGGCCGGCCGGGCGCCGCGGGCGCTGAAAGGCCGCGGGCGCTGAAAGGATGGGTACTGAGGGCGGCTTCCCGCCGCAGCAACAGCCGAAACAGCCGGGCCGTGAACGGCGGATGCATCCGGAGCCGGAAATCATCCGCGACGGCTACGTCGGCTCGCAGCGCCTCGCGGGAAAGGTTTGCCTGATCACCGGCGGGGATAGCGGCATCGGCCGCGCGGCGGCCGTCCACTTCGCCGCAGAAGGCGCGGCGGAAATCGCGATCGTCTATCTCGAGGAGGAGCAGGACGCGGAGAAGACGCGGGAAATGGTCGAGGCCCGCGGCGCCGACTGCACGCTGATCCAGGGAGACGTCAAGGATCCGCAATTCCCGCAGCGAGCCGTCGAGCAAGCTGCCCGGCGCAGCGGCCGCATCGACGTGCTGGTCAACAACGCCGCCGAGCAATGGCCGCAGACGGCGCTGGAGGACATCAGCGTCGAGCAGCTCGACCGGACGTTCCGCACGAACATCTACGCCTATTTCCTGTTTGCCAAGGCGGCCGTGCCGCTGATGCCGAGCGGCAGCTCCATCGTGAACACGACGTCGATCACGGCCTACCGCGGCAGCGCAGTGCTGCTCGATTACTCTTCGACGAAGGGCGCGATCACGTCCTTCACGCGGAGCCTGTCGCAGGCTCTGGTCGAGCGCGGCATCCGCGTCAACGGCGTCGCGCCGGGACCGATCTGGACGCCGCTGATCCCCGCCACGTTCGACGAGGACAAGGTCGCGTCATTCGGCACGAATACGCCGATGGGGCGGGCAGGTCAGCCTTCGGAGGTCGCGCCCGCGTACGTGTTCCTGGCATCGGCGGACGCGTCCTACATCACGGGCCAGGTGCTCCACGTCAACGGCGGCGACTTCATCACGACGTGATCCGGTCGGGGCCGGCGGCCGCGCCCGCGCGCAAATATCCACCGCTGCCGAGACAGCCTCGCCCAAGGATTGCAAGTCGCGTGTCACCTTCAATAACGTTCACAACTACAGGTAATTGTTGAACATCTATTGCCCTGCTGCCGCGTGCCGGAGATCGGGTCGCCGCATTCCAGATTTTGGATCGGCGTGCTCCACAGGGTTATCCACAGCCGCAAGGCACGCGAATTGCAAAACCTGCGGCAACGATTACTGATGAGGCGAGCATCGTGACTGAACAAAGGAAGGATCAGACAGGGACACCACCCGAGAACGAGACCCGGCGCAGGGAGCGCGGGCAGCCGCCGGAGAACCCGGAGGAGCTCGACCACCAGCTCGACGAGGAACTGGACGATTCGTTCCCGGCCAGCGATCCGCCGTCGGTGACCCAGGAACCGCATTGAGCCCCCGCGTTACCCGTTGCACCGCGGCTGACGCCGTCCGCCGCGGTGCTCGCGCGCGCTCAGTGGCCGCTCAGTGGCCTTCGCGGCGCCCCTGCCCGTAGCTCGCCATCTCCTCGGCGAACGCTCCGTGCGCGGCGTCGCGCATCAGCTTGCGGAAATCGTCGCCCGCCAGGTGAACCAGCTCCACGTGATCACCCGCTTCGAAGTACACGTCCTGCAACCCGAGCAGTGAATCGTCCACGAGCACGTCGAGGCCATACGCCTGCGCCAGCGCCGGGATCGCGCCGCGCTCACAGTCGTCGAACAGCGCCTCGATTTCCCTCTCGGTCGCGAGCCCGCACTGGCGCCCGAGCGCGCGGTGCAGCGCCGTGAACTTGAGCCGGTGACTGGCCGGGATCACGACGACCATGTACCGGTCGTTGTCCTCGACCACTACCGGTTTCGCGAGCAGGCTGCCGGAGACGTGCGCCGCTTCCGCCGTTTCACTGCTGGTCATCGTCCGAGGATGACGCACGAGCTCGTAGGGCATGGCCCGTTCGTCCAGGTAGGATCTAAGCGTATTGGCGATGCTCATCGTACGTCTCTCCTTCGACTCGAATGACTGCGCGAAACGCTGTCGAGCTCGGCGCGCTCTCCCGGAGGCACACCCGCACCCTGTGACGCGACGCGGTCGACGACGTCGGCCACGCCCGGGACGAGCCACACGTCTTCCAGAACGGATTCGTGCTGCTCAGGACTCAGCGCGAGGCCCTCGACGTGCACGACGCCGCCGGCTGTCCCGACTCTGAGCTGCCCGGCGTCGACCAGCGGATCCTTCTCGAGCGTCATGCGGATCGCGTCCGTCAGCTCGTCGTCGCTGTCCTCTTCGGGGGGCACGATCTCGAGCTCGTTCAACACCAGGGCACACGCGCCGGTCCACCACGCGATGACCTCGGCGAGCCGCCGGTGCGTCAGGGTTCCGACGGTGCCCGTCAGCCGGATTGTGTCGTCGTCGAGTGCCGAGACGCATAGGGCGTACGCGCCTTCGCCGGCATCGTGCAGGAGCTGGCGCCCGCCGTCGCTGTCGCTCTCGAGGCCGTACTCGGCGAAGACGGGCTCCTGCGCCAACCGCTCGGCGACCGTCGTCGCCAGCTCGCGATCGCCGAGGCGCCTGGAGACGTCCCGGCGCAGCGCGTCGACAATGCGCCGGCCGCGTGCGAATTTCATGGCGAGCGCGGCCGCTCTGCGCTTGGCGGCGATGTGCCTCGCTTCGCCCTTCAAAGTCACGACGTCGCCGTTCAGCTCGACCTCGACGTTCGCGCCGTGCCGAACGATGGATCTGTCCGATTTCAACGCGTCGAGCAGTGGTTCCAGGAATTCCGGTTCCGGCATCGCTACTCCCCTTCTTCGAGCGCGCGCATCCTGCGCGGCCTGATCGACACATCGGCTGATGTCAATGCGCGATGCAACAACCATGCCTTATGGCTGGCATCGATTTTGCTTGGCTGGGCACAGCAGCGGAAACGTCGTGGACGTCGCCTGACGCTCCAAGGAGAGGACCTACAAAATGAGGACACGCGACAAAAGCTACACGGCTGTGGGCCTGCGCAGAGGCGCGCCGGCCGAGCCGACGCTTCGCGCCGTCACGGCGCTGATCGCCGCATCGGGCATTGCCCTGGTGCTCGCCGGCGAAGCTTCCGGTCAACAGGCCGAGGGCTCGCAGTCTTCCGAGCCCGCCGACGGCGACTCCGGGCTCGCGGCCAACGCTCCGCGGCCGACCGCGCTCGCGCGCGCAGTGCTCGAGCCGACCGAAGGTCACGCTGCCAGCGGCCGCGTGGAGTTCGTCGAGACGGCCGACGGCGTCGCCGTCGAAGCGCGGCTGACGGGGCTCACACCCGGAGCCCATGGCATACACGTTCACGAGAATGGCGACTGCTCGGCCCCCGACGCATCATCGGCCGGCGATCATCTGGCGCCGCAGGGCTCACCGCACGGCGCGCCGGACGACCCGCGCGCGCAGCGTCACGCGGGCGATCTCGGCAACATCGAGGCCGCCGATTCCGGCGAGGCGTCGATGCGTATGACGGACCGCGTCCTGGAGCTCGACGACGGCGAACAAGGTGTCGTCGGGCGGGCCGTCGTCGTTCATGCCGCCGAAGACGATCTGACGACGCAGCCCTCCGGCAACTCGGGCGATCCCGTCGCCTGCGGCGTGATCGAGCTCGTCGAGTCCGGCCGAGGCTGAGGAGGGCACGTGCGCGGCATGACGGAACGAAACTCACCCACGGTAGACATCCTGCGCAAAGTAGAGAAAGATTTGCGGCAGATGCCGAGGCATCAGTGGGACAGCTATCTGTGGGATTTCTGCCGACACTTCGTGCGGCTGCGGGACCATAGCGGCGCCCAGGCAACGGAGGCCGGCGCAGCCGGACACGGGGACCTGGATTAGCTTCCTGGCGGATCGCCGCCCCCGGCATCTACCAGGGGCTACAAAATCAGGAACAATCCAGGGCCGCCGAGGGCGGTCCCGCAGGTGCGGCGATGCGGCTGCCGTCCGGTACGGGTCACAGCGTGCGTGGTATTACGTCCGCCAGTCTGGCGGCCCTGGCGCTACTGTGCCTGATGGTCGCGGCCGGCGTCGCGTGGATCGCGGGTCAGCTGCAGGAGACGAGCTCGGCGCTGGTCCGCGATGCGGAAAGCCTGAGGCTCGTGACGTTGATCGAGCTTCACCTGCTCGATTACCAGCGGCTCGCCGTGTTCCTGGACGATCCTGTTGCGGTCGCGGAACGCCAGGAGGTGCGCCGGCGTCTGATAGCGGCTCTTGACGAGGCGGGGCGCTACAGCGCGGCCGACGGTGAAGTCGAGCTGGTCGAACGGGCGCGCGGCGATATCACGGCCTATGTCGAGCGGCGCCGCCTCCTCGAGCAGCGCGGGCTCGGGCCGTTGGACATACAGCGCCAAGTCCGCCCGCTGTTGAGCCGCGCGCTGTCGGACCTCGACGAGCTGTACGAGGTGAACCGCCGCGAAGTCGCCGGTGCCTACGCTCGCGCGCAGCAGGTCGGCGCCGTCTTCATCGCCGCGGCCGTGCTGACGGCGGTGCTGGCCGCCATTCTGCTGCTGATCGCGGCACTCGCGATCCGGCACATGCTGCTTCGCCCGATCCTGGGGCTGCGCGAGACGATCGACCGCTTTCGCTCCGGCGAGCCGGCAGCGCAAGCGGACGAGCAGGCGCCGCGCGAGCTCAGCGACATCGCGAGAGCGTTCAACGAGATGAGCGCGGAGCTCGGCCGGCAGAAGGCACGCCAGCTCGCATTCATCGCAGGCGTCGCGCACGACCTGCGCAATCCGCTGACGGCGCTTCAGTTCGGCGTCGATGCGCTGAAGGCACAGGACACCCGCATGGACGCCGGCGCGCACGATACGCTGACGCTTCTCGGCAGGCAGCTCAACCATCTGGAGCGCATGGTGGACGACCTGATGCAGACCAGCACCATCGAGGCCGGCGAGCTGGTCCTCGAGCCGAGCGTGTTCGACCTGCGCGAAGCGGTGGACGCCGTCGTGAGCCTGTACAGGCCGACCGTGCCCACCCGCCGGATCGATGTGCAGCTTCAGGGCGAGCCGGCTTTCGTCCGGGCCGACCGGATGCGCATCGAGCAGGTCGTGGGCAATCTGCTCAATAACGCGATCAAATACTCGCCGCCGGAGAGTCCTATCGAAATCGAGGTCGAGCAGAGCGACGGCAGGGCGCGGCTCGCCGTCGTCGACCACGGCGTCGGAATTCGGGCGGAGGAGATCGAGGATATTTTCCGGCCGTTCTGGCGCGGCACCGCAACGGCCGAGCGCAGCGGCACCGGCCTCGGCCTGTCCGTCGCGCGGAAGATCGTGTCCGCGCACGGCGGCTCGATCAGCGTGCAGAGCGTGCCCGGAGCGGGCTCGGTCTTCCGCCTCGACATCCCGATCGCCGACGCTGCCGATCTGCGCCGGCAAGCCATATAACAGCGTGCCTTCCCTGTCGGCCGCGCCTACGCGCCCGTGCCGCCGAGTGATGCGTGATCGCCGGCGTCGCCGCTGCGCTGAAGCTGTCTCAGCACGTTCTCGAGCTGCGCCGGCGCGCACTGGAACGTGGCGTGCTCCGTCGGCGCGCGCATCACGGCAAGCGTCTCGCTGTGCGGGCAGTACACGAGAAACGGGAACGAGTACTGTTGCTGCTCGTTGAAGCAGCTCAGGCAGATTCCGATAGGGATGGAGACCTGCTTTTGCCTCGCCACTTTCATCATCGATGATCAGCTCAGTTTCGTGCGTCGGTACGCGAAGCAAATCGCGTGCCAGCCGGGCAGCGTCAGCCGCCCGCCTCGCGCAGAGCCCGCAACAGCTCGTCCCTGTCCATCTTGCTGCGGCCCGGCACGCGCAGGGCCTTGGCCCTTTCGTACAGCTCGCTCTTGCTCCGCGACTCCAGGTCCTCTTCGCGCTTGCCCGCGCGGCGCTTGCGGCCGCCGCCGGAGCGCTCCGGGGCGCGCCGTGCCGGCGCCTCGCCCCTCTCGGCCTGCGGCTCCTCGACCTGCGGCTGAAGCCGGCGCTTCAGCACCTCCATCAGGTCGATGATCTCCGCCTCGCCCTCCTCCGCTTCCGGCTCGGGCGCGCGCTCGACGTCGACGCCGCGCTCGAGCTTCGAGTCGATCAGCGCGCGCAGGCGCTGCGTGTAGCCGTCATGCAGCTCTTCCCGATCGACGGCGTCCTCGGCGAGCTCCGCCACCGCCCGCACATACCGCTGCACGGCCTGCGCGGACGGCCTGCCGTTCGGCTTCAGCCCCACTTCCTCCGGGCTCCGGAGCTCGTCGCGGAACCTGAGCGTCTCGGCGCGGAGAATGCCTTTCTCCGCGAGCAGCGCAACGAGGTATTCCTTGCCGCGCATGACGAAGCTCGCGATGCCGACGCGCCCGCTGCGTTCCATGGTCTCCGCGAGCAGCCGGTACGCGCGCCCGGCCTCCTCCTCGCCCGGCGTCAGGAAGTAGGAGCGCTTGAAGTACATCGGATCGATGTCGCTGGCCCTGACGAATCGGCGCAGGTCGATCGCCCGCGACTTCTCCGGCGCGGCCGACTCGAGCTCCTCGTCGGTCAGCACGACGTACTGGTCCTTCTCGATCTCGTAGCCGCGCACGATCTCGTCGCGGGTCAGCATCCGGTCGTGATTCGGGCAGAAGTAGCGCCGCGTCAGCGGCCGGTGGCGCTCGTCCACCATCCGCAGCGACAGCGCCGGCGAACGTGAGGCCGGAAACAGGTCCACCGGAAGACTCAGCAGACCGAAGCTGATCGAGCCGGACCACAGCGCGTGCGGCTGCGCTGCGCCCTCTTCGAGCTCGACTTCGTCATCCGACGGATCAGGCACGCTTCCTCTCCTGCTTGCGTTCCTGCTTTCGCTCCTGGGCGAGACTCGCCTTCAGTGCGCTGGTCAGGTCCTGCGGCACACGGGCTTTCGGCGCCTTGTGGCGGCGCACCGTCTTGCCTTTCGCCTTCGCTTCCACGAGCTCCAGCACGCGCTCGCGGTACTCGTCCCGGTACTGCGTCGGGTCGAACTCGGCCTCGAGGATCGACAACAGCTGCTGCGCCATCGCGATCTCACGCTCCTCGAGCGGTTTGCCGGTGGGGCCCGCCAGCTCCTCGACCGCGATGGTCTCCTCCGCCGGCCGCAGCGTGATCAGCATCAGGTAGCCGTCGCCCGCCCTCAGCGCGCCGCGGTACTCCTTCTTCCGCATGACCCACCGCGCGACGCCTTCCCTGTCCGACTTCCGCAGCGCTTCGACGAGCGCGTGGTACTCCTCCGCGCTGCCGTCGGGGCCGAGAAAGTACGGGCGGTCGTACCAGCGGTGATCGATCTCGCCGACCGGCACGAAACGCAGCACGTCGATGTCGCGGGAGGGCTCCGGTTCGATCGACTCGAGCTCCTCCCTCGTCAGCAGCACGAGATCACGCTCCGGCGTCACGAATGCGCGCTCGGTCTGGGAGTACTCGTAAACGCTGTCCGACTCGGGCTCGACGAGCCGCTGCCTGACCGGGACCATGTCCTCGTCGTGCAAGAGCCGGAAGTGCACCGTGCGATCCTGCGCCGCGGAGTACAGCTTGACCGGCACGCGCTCCTCGCCGATGCCGATGACCCCCTTCCACATCGCTCGCGCGGCCATGTCGTCAGACGCTCCCCGGCGCGGCGCTCGAACCCGGTGCCGCCGCGTGCGGCCACGCAGGCTCGAGCGCGGCGGACACCGCGCGGCTCACCGGCTGCCCCCAGGCCGCGCCCCGGCGGCCTCGAGCATAGAATCGGTGACGCGGACGCGACGTTCCTCGAAGTCC
>JAFGNC010000301.1 GCA_016927175.1 Gammaproteobacteria bacterium
GGCCTCCGGTCGCCGAGGGGGCAGGTCAGGCGGTTGCCGCGGACGCAGGTCAGGCGGTCGGCGGCGTTTCGAGCCTCGCGCATGAGCTTCGTCCGGACGATCCGGTGCTGCTGCTGGCGCATCGCGCGCTGGGGTCGCAGCTACCGGCGCTGACCGTGCCGGCGCCCGAGCGCACGCGCCGCCCGAGCGCCGAAGGTGTGCATCGCCTGCGCGTGGCCACGCGGCGCGCCCGGGCCGCGATCCGGGCGTTCAAAGGCGTGCTCCCTGCCGAGCTGCGGGCCGACGTGGCCGACGAGCTGAAGTGGCTCGCGGGCATCCTCGGGGACATGCGCGACCTCGACGTGTACCGCGAGCACTATCCGGCGTACCGCGCCGCGCTGCCGCCGCGCGACGCCGCCGCGCTCGCGCCGTTCGAGCGCCACCTTCAGAGCGAGGCGCAGCAGGCGTCCGCCGCGTTGGTCGCCGCGCTCGACAGCGTCCGCTACGAGCGCCTGCTCGCGCGGCTCGCGGCATCCGTCGGCGCTGACGGCGCCACGGCAGATGCGTCACGAGACAAGGGCGAGAGCATTCGCGACGCGGGTGTCCGATCGATCGAAGCCGCCGCTGCCGGAGTGCTGAAACGCGGGCGGCGCGTCCGCCGCGCGTCGCCGGCGTCCGAGCTGCACGAGCTGCGCAAGGCGGGCAAGAAGCTGCGTTATCTCGTCGAGTTCCTCGAGCCGTATTTCGACGGCCGTCTGGCCGCGCCGCGCAAGGCCCTGACCCGCCTGCAGGGCGTGCTCGGCGACTACCAGGACGCCTCGGCGGCCGACGCCCGCGTCAGACGGTACGCCGAAGGGAAGGCGTCGGCCGCTGAGCTGCTCGCGCTCGGCCAGCTGCTCGGCGCTCAGTCCCGCAGCGCCGACGCGGCGCGCAGGCGGTTCGGCAAGCGCTGGCGGGAGCTCGACGCCGCACTGACGTCGCTGCAGCTCGGTGACGCGCCTCGCTGACGGCGAGCAGTCGCCGCCGCGCCTAGCGCAGCAGCAGCTCCGCGATCCGGAAGTAGATCCGCTCGAGCCGCCGCAGGTCCTCTATCGACACTTCCTCGTCGACTTTGTGGATCGTCGCGTTCAGCGGTCCGAGCTCGACGACGTCGATGCCGTAGGGGGCGATGAAGCGTCCGTCCGACGTGCCGCCGCTCGTCGACAGCTCCGGTACGAGGCCGGTCTCTTCCTCGACCGCCTGCTGCACCGTCCCGGTCAGGCGGCCGAGCGGCGTCAGGAACGGCTTCCCGGCGACGCGCCACCGGATCTCGTAATCGACGCCGAGCCGTTTCAGCACGTCCTCGACGCGCTCGGCCAGGGCCTCGGCCGTCCATTCGGTCGAGTAGCGGAAGTTGAAGCGGCACTGCAGCGAGCCCGGCACGACGTTCGGCGCGCCGGCGTCCGAATGTACGTGAACCATCTGAAACGACGTCGGCGGGAAGTGCGCGTTGCCAGGGTCCATCGACTCGCGGCTGATTTCCGCGACGAAGCGGGCGAACGCGTGCATCGGGTTCTCGGCCGCGAGCGGATACGCGACGTGGCCCTGGACGCCGCGGATCGTCATGATGCCGCTCAGCGAGCCGCGGCGGCCGATCCGCACGGTGTCGCCGAGCCGCTCGCTGCTCGACGGCTCGCCGACGACGCACCAGTCGAACAGCTCGCCGCGCGCGGCGAGCCGCTCCATGACCTTCAGCGTGCCGTCGTCGGCGGCGCCTTCCTCGTCGCTCGTGATCAGCAGCGCCAGCGTGCCGGCTTGGTCGGGGTAGGTGCGGGCGAAACGCGCGGCCGCCGTGACCATCGCTGCGAGGCTGCCCTTCATGTCCGAGGCGCCGCGGCCGATCAGCCTGTCGCCGTCGACGACCGCGTCGAACGGCCGCTCGCTCCACTCCTCTTCGGCGCCGGGCGGCACGACGTCCGTGTGGCCCGCGAAGACCAGGACCGGCTTCGCGGTGCCGCGCCGCAGCCACAGGTTGTCGACGTCGCCGAAGCGCATCGGCTCGGCCTCGAAACCGAAAGGCGCGAGCCGCTCGGCGATCAGGGCCTGGCAGCCGTCGTCACGGGGCGTCACCGACGGCCGGCGGATCAGCTCGCGCGCGAGCTCGAGCACGTCGCCGCTCATCGAGCGAGCGCTCCTTCGTCAAACGACTCGAAGCTTCGCCCGCAGGGTGCTGATTGGCGGCAGGTCGCGCTGGGCCGGCTTCGGCAGCCGCTCGCCGCCGACACACCGCTGTAACACATCCGTAACATTGCCTGGCTACCTTCGCGCTCGTTACGCTGTCTCCGAGGCGCCGCCAGGGCGCCCGCCAGCCGCTCTCTCGGTCGCAGGACGACAGGAGGACCCGAGGACATGTATGTCAGAAGCCTTCCACCGCTACGCTCCGTCCGCAGCCTGATGGCCGCAATAGTGCTGAGCGTGGCCGGTGTCGCCGCGTCGGGCGTGGCCAACGCTCAGGCGGCACGCGACTATATCAGTATTGTGGGCTCGTCGACCGTATACCCGTTCGCCACGGTCGTGGCCGAGCGCTTCGGCCGCGCCACGCGCTACAGCACGCCCAAGATCGAGTCCACGGGCAGCGGCGGCGGCCTGAAGCTGTTCTGCAACGGCGTCGGCGTCCAGCATCCGGACATCGCCAATTCGTCGCGACGCATCAAGGAATCGGAGGTCGAGAACTGCGCGCGCAACGGTGTCGAGGACGTCGTCGAGTTCAAGATCGGCTATGACGGCATCGTGATCGCGCAGGCGCGCGGAGCCGCGCCGATGCAATTGTCGCTGCGCGACGTGTATCTGGGGCTCGCCAAGAGCGTGCCGGACCCGTCCGGCGCGGACAAGCTCGTGCCGAACCCGTATCGGACCTGGGCGGACGTGAATCCGGAGCTGCCGGCCAACCGCATCGAAGTGCTCGGTCCGCCGCCGACCTCCGGCACCCGCGACGCCTTTCTCGAGCTCGCCATGGAGGGCGGCTGCGACACATTCGACTGGATTGCGGAAATGGACGACGTCGAGCACCAGAGGACCTGCCACACGATTCGCGAAGACGGAAGGTAC
>JAFGNC010000302.1 GCA_016927175.1 Gammaproteobacteria bacterium
CCCCTTTTCCGGCCCCTTTTCCGGACCCTTTTCCGCCCCCCATTTCCCGCCCGCCGCTACAGCAGGTAGATGACCGCCAGCAGCCCGACGATCGTCATCGAGATCAGATACGGAAACGCCATCACGACCATGCGCATGTACGACAGCCGGATCAGCGGCGCCAGCGCCGAGGTCAGCAGGAACAAGAACGCGGCCTGGCCGTTCGGCGTCGCGACGCTCGGGATGTTCGTGCCGGTGTTGATCGCGACGGTCAGCAGGTCGAAATGCTCGCGCGTGATCGTGCCGGCGTCGAGCGCGGCCTTGACCTCGCTGATGTACACGGTCGCGACGAACACGTTGTCGCTGATCGCGGACAGCAGGCCGTTCGCGAGGAAGAACACCGGCGGCTGAGCCGTCAGGTCGAGCGACAGCACCCAGTCGATGATCGGCTGGAACAGGTGCTGGTCGTGGATCACGGCCACGATGCCGAAGAAGACGACGAGCAGCGCCGTGAACGGCAGCGCCTCCTCGAACGCGTGGCCAAGCCGGCTCTCCTCCGTGATGCCGGTGAACGCCGTCGCGAGCACGATCACGGCGAGGCCGATGATGCCGACCTCGGCCAGGTGGAACGCGAGCCCGACGACGAGGAACAGCGCCACGCAGGCCTGCACGATCAGCGCCGCGACGTCCTTCTGCGTGCGCTTCTTCGTCTCCTCGGCGTTGAAGTCCTCGAGCACGAGCCGGACCGGATTCGGCAGCCGCGCGCCGTAGCCGAACAGCTTGAACTGCTCGAGCACGACGACGGTCAGGATGCCGGCGAAGAACACCGGCACCGACACGGGCGCCATGCGCAGGAAGAACTCGATGAACTCCCAGCCGGCGACCGTACCGATCAGGAGGTTCTGCGGCTCGCCGACGAGCGTCATGACGCCGCCGAGCGCGGTGCCGACCGCGGCGTGCATGACGAGGCTGCGCAGGAACGCGCGGAAGCGCGCGAGGTCCTCGCGGTGCAGCTCGATGACCTCGGTGTCCTCGGAGGCATCGTGATCGATGTGGTGGAACTGCTTGCCGGACGCGACGCGGTGGTAGACGTTATAGAAGCCGGCGATGACCGTGATGATCACGGCCGTCACGGTCAGCGCGTCGAGGAACGCCGACAGGATCGCCGCGGCGAAGCTGAACATCAGCGACAGCGCGATCTTCGAGCGCACCGACAGCAGGATCTTCGTGAACGTGAACAGCAGCAGGTCTTTCAGGAAGAACACGCCCGCCACCATGAAGATCAGCAGCAGGATCACTTCGAAGTTCGCCTCGGCTTCGGCGAAAACCGTTGCGGGCGACGTGAGCCCGATCGCGACGGCCTCGATTGCAAGCAGCCCGCCCGGCTGCAGCGGGTAGCAGCGCAGCGCCATCGCGAGCGTGAAGATGAACTCGAGCACGAGCACCCAGCCCGCGAGGAACGGATTGATGAAATACAGGATCGGATTGACCAGCAGAAAGGCGATGATCGTCAGCTTGTACCACTCGGGCGAGTTGCCGAGGAAGTTCTCGACGAGCGCCCCGCTCAGGTTGTGCTGTCGGGCTCCGTGAGCCTCTTTGATGCTTGTGCTGTGAGATGAAGCTGCCGGCATCGAAACGCCTCTTGATTGCTGCGCTACGCGGAGCCCCGGAGTTTAGGGTTTTTTTCGCGGGTTGTCTGCCGAACTGCCGAGCAGCAGCGGCTGAGCGCTGCGTCGCTGTACCGGGCAGTCCGGAGTGGCTGCGTGCGCGGCGGCGGAATCAGGCCGGCATCGGCGCGAGGTGCGGCGGTGTGCTCGCTTCGCCGACGCCTTCGCTGTCGGCGCCGCTTTGGCCGCTGCTATGACTATACGCAGAGGGCGCGGCCGCGCGCGCGGTTGTGGATGCGGCCGCCGTCGGCGCAGCGGCGGCGGCGCTCGAATCAGCGGCGGCGCCGCCCGAATCAGCGGCAGCGGCGCTCGCGTCAGCCGCAGCGGCACGACCGTCAACGGCAGCGGCACGACCGTCGGCGACAGCGGCCGCGCCGGCGACGTGCTCGGCCACGGCATCGATCCTGTCCCACAACGCGACGCCGCCGCACTTCTTCCTGATCCGCGCGAGGAAGGCCGCGTGCGCGTCCTGCTCCTCGGCCGTCGCGGCGAGCACCGTGAGATCGAGACCGTCGCGCTCGATGACGACCGGCCGCGCAGCCGCGCTGCCCGCCTCCTCCGACTGGCCGCCGAGCAGCAAGCTGACCTGCCCGCCGGTCATCGCGAGATAGACCTCGGCCAGGATCTGCGCGTCGAGCAGCGCGCCGTGCAGCTCGCGCTTGGAGTTATCTACGCTGTAGCGCTTCGCGAGCGCGTCGAGGCTGTTGCGCTGCCCCGGATGCATGCGGCGCGCGAGCGCGAGCGTGTCGAGCACGCTGCAGCAGCTGCGTATCTCGGTCAGATAGCGGATACCGGGCGCGCGCGCACGATCGCCGTTCAGGCGCCGCAGCTCGTAGTTGATGAACTCGACGTCGAAGTCGGCGTTGTGGATGACGAGCTCCGCGTCGCGAATGAACTCGAGGAACTCGTCGACGATGTCGCGGAAGCACGGCTGCTCGGCGAGAAAATCGTCGTCGATGCCGTGCACTTCGAGCGCGCCGGCGTCGACCGCGCGCTCGGGATTGATGTAGCGGTGGAAGGTCCGGCGTGTCGGCCGCCGGTTGACGAGCTCGACGCAGCCGATTTCGATGATGCGGTGCCCTGCGCTCGTTTCGAGGCCCGTGGTTTCGGTGTCGAGAACTATCTGCCGGGTCATCGCGAGCGTTATCTTGCCGCAGCCGGCGCGAAATTGAAACCGAAGGTCAGCCGCCTCTTGCCGCGCCGACGCCGAGCGCGCGCTCGAGCCCGATGTTCGCAAGCGCGTCCGCGCGCTCGTTCTCGACGTGGCCTGCGTGACCGCGCACCCAGTGCCACGATACGTCGTGCCGTTTGGTCAGCGCTTCGAGCTCGAGCCACAGGTCCTGATTCTTGACCGGCTTGCCGTCCGCGGTGCGCCAGCCGCGCTTGCGCCACGTCGGCATCCAGGACGTGATGCCGTTCTTCAGGTAATTCGAATCCGTATACACGTGCACGCGGCACGGCCGCTTCAGCGCTTCGAGCGCGCGGATTGCGGCCGTCATCTCCATGCGGTTGTTCGTCGTCATCGCTTCGCCGCCGGAGAGCTCCTTGGCGCGGCCGTCGTAACGCAGCAGCACGCCCCAGCCCCCGGGGCCCGGATTGCCGCGGCAAGCGCCGTCCGTGAAGGCCTCGACCTTCTTCAACTCCGTCACGTGAAGGTCACTCGGAATCGTCTCGGGGCGGTCGCGCGTCCTGCGGCGCGCGCGGGGTGCGCGTGCGGTCCTGATCCTGCGTCGGCCGCGGAGACGGCGCGCGCGCGGGCGCAGCCGGCGGAGACGCCGTGCGCTCGCCGCGGCAGGGCGGCCGCTCGGCCAGCGGCGCCGGCCGCACGCGGCGGGAAAGCTCGAGCGTCGGGTGCGGAACGACGACGGCGCGCGCTGCCGCGGGCGCCGGCACCGGCGCGCGCTGCGAGACGCGGGTCGACGGCTCGAACCCGCCGACGGCTTTCAGCCGCGGCTGCCTCCAGACCGGCCTGATCGGCGTCAGCGGATGCACGCGTTTCTGTGCGTGCAGCAGGTAACCGCCCGACAGCATCGGCAGCCAGCGCTGCGCCCATTCCTCTTTCGGGAACGTTCCGACCTGGCGGAACTGCTCGAGCGGCAGCGTGTGGCAGTAGCGCCGGGCCGCGCCGACCTCGAAGCTGAGCAGCTCCAGCCAGTCGCGGAGCCGGCCCTCCCGGATCATGCGCTGCTGCCCGTCGGGATAGCCGTTCGGCGAGAACAGGTGGCGCAGACCCCAGGGACCGGTCGGCGCGAAGCTCAGCACGATCAGCTGCCCGTCCGCGCGCAGCACGCGGTCGACCTCGCGCAGCACTGCGTGCGGCGACGGGATGCGCTCGAGCGTATGCGGCAAGATCACCGCGTCGACGGTGTCGGATGCGATCGCGAGCTCGGCCGGA
>JAFGNC010000303.1 GCA_016927175.1 Gammaproteobacteria bacterium
CCCCTGCCGCGGTCCTCGTCGAGGAAGTCGCACCACCGCCGCTCGCGCTCGGCGGCCGGCAGCGCACGCAGGTCGTGCTGCACGACGTGCACGCCGACGTCGGCGCCGACCACCTGCAGCGGCCGCGTCAGGTTCCGGTATACGAACGCCGTTCTGAGGATCGCGTGGCGGTCGAGGATCCGTCGCCATGCTCTCTCGAATGCGTTGACGTCGAGGCCGGTCAGCGTGCACGTGACCTGCGTGACGTAGTAGCCGGCTTCCGGTGCGCACAGGCCGTGAAACAGCAGCCCCTCCTGGAGCGGCGACAGCGGATAGCTGTCCTCGATCGTGTTCTGTCGCGCAACCATTGCGTAAACCCGCCTCGTGGGCCGTGTCGCCGGCCCCCTTTTCAACCGTTCTCGAACTCGACGTTGTCGAGCGCGCTGTCGAGCTCGTGCTGCTGCAGGCTCGCCAGAGGAAAATCCGACGGCGTGTACCCGCCGGCGTCGGGAGCGACGCAGTGCCGGATCAGCGCGTCGAGCGCTGCGACGAACGCGTCGGCCAGCGCCTCGATCGACGCTCTGCGGTGCAGCGCCTCGCTGAAGACGAACACCGTACGCAGCCGCCCGCCGCTGATCTGCCCGCGGACCTCGAGCACGTACGGCCGCTTCCTGATCGCGCTGTGGAGCGGCCCGACGGACTCCGGCGCCGCATCGAAGCGCGCCGCGCGCGGCGCGACCTGATCGTACTGTCCGAGATAGTTGAAGCTGACATCGGAGGGCGGCAACGCGGCGAGCTCGCGGCGGATCCGAGGCTCGGCGAGCCAGCGCAGCACCCCGAAGCCGACGCCGTTGCCGGGCACGGCGCGCAGCTGCTCCTTGATCGACTTCAGCGCCTCGCCGGGCGGCAGATGCGGCGCGAGCCTGAGCCGCACCGGATACAGTGCCGTGAACCAGCCGACGGTGCGGGACAGATCGACACCGTCGAACAGCTCTTCCCGGCCGTGCGATTCGAGATCGATGCGCAGCGCGTCGATGCCCGCCCATTCTCGAAACGCCTGCATCAGCGCCGTGCACAGGACTTCGTCGATCCGCGTGCGATAGACGCCGGGCACGTCGCGCAGCAGCGATGCGGTCCGCTCCTCGTCCAGCACGCGCGCGACGTCGGCGGACGAGGCTTCGACGTTGCGGTCGGCGCCGCTCGGGAAGTCGACGGGAACGGGTGCCGCGCGCTCGTTCGCGATCCGGCGCCAGAACGCGAGCTCGCCGGCAGGCTGCAGAGCCGCCGCATGCGCGGCGAGCTTCCCGGCCCACGCCTTGAACGGCGTCGTCTTCGGCGGAAGAGACAGCGCCGCCGGAAGCGCGGCGCCCGGTTCGTAAAGGGTCTGCAGGTCCTCGAGCAGAATGCGCCACGACACCGCATCCACGACGAGGTGGTGGATCACGATCAGCAGCCGGCCGGCCCGCTCCTTCCCGGCATCGAACGAGGCCACGCGGATCATCGGGCCCGCGGCGAGATCGAAGCTGCGCTGAATCGCCGCCGCCGCGGATTCGATCGCGCGCACGCGCGCGCCGTCCGACAGCGGGCGCAGGTCGACCCGCACGACGGTGCCGAGCTGAGTCTCGCCGTCCGCCGGCTCGTCCGCGATCTGCTGATGCCATTCGCCGTCCCGTCGCGCGAAGCGCGCCCGCAGCGCGTCGTGATGCCTCAGCAGCGCCGCGACCGCGATCCGCAGGCGGCCCATATCGAGCGGCTCGTGCGTCGCGAACATCGCGGCCTGATTGAAATGCTGCGGCACCGGGTTCTGCTCGAGCAGCCAGCGCTGGATCGGCGTCAGCGGCGCATCGCCGGTCGCGCATTGCGCATCGGCCGGCCGGGACGCGGTGTCCGCCACCGCCGCCAGCTCGCGGACGGTCTGGTACTGGAAGATCTGCTTCGGCGTGATGCGGAGCCCCGCCTGCGCCGCCTTCGCGACGATCTGAATGCCGAGTATCGAGTCGCCGCCGAGCGTGAAGAAGTTGTCGTTCGCGCCGACCCGCTCGACCCGCAGCACGTCCCTCCAGATCCCGGCGAGCCGGCTCTCGACCGGCGTCGCCGGCGGTGACGGGTCCGCTCCGCCCGCGCTTGCGGCCGCCTCGGGCGGGGGCAGCGCGCGGCGGTCGATCTTGCCGTTACCGGTCAGCGGCAGGGCGTCCAGGCACACGTACAGCGCCGGCACCATATGCTCCGGCAGCGACGCCTGCAGATGCGCACGCAGCTCGAGCGCATCCGGCGCACCGGCGCCTTCGCGCGCGACGCCTGCGACGACGTACGCGACGAGCCTCGGCCCTTCCGGCCCCGCCGCCGCGACGACGACCGTATCGCGCACGCGCGGATGCGCGAGCAGCGCCGCCTCGATCTCGCCGAGCTCGATGCGAAAGCCGCGAATCTTGACCTGATCGTCGATCCTGCCGAGGTACTCGATGTCGCCGTCGGCGAGATAGCGCCCGAGGTCGCCGCTGCGGTACAGCCGTTCGCCGGCATGCGCCGCGAACGGATTCGGCACGAACTTCTCGGCGCTCAGCGCCGGCCGGTTCAGATAGCCGGCCGCGACGCCGGCGCCGCCGACGAAGATCTCGCCCGGCACGCCGATCGGTGCGGGCTGCCCGCCCGGTCCGAGGATGTAGACCTCGAGATCCGGGATCGCGCGGCCGATCACGCTGCGCGAGCCGGACCTCGCATCGGCGGGCGTCAGCGGACGATAGCTGACGTGCACGGTCGTCTCGGTGATGCCGTACATGTTCACGAGGCGCGGCCCGCCGTCGCCGTAACGCTCGAAGAACGGCTCGAGGCTCTTCGGCTCGAGCGCCTCGCCGCCGAAGATCACGCAACGCAGCGCCGGCTCTCGTTCGCGCTCGGCGGCGAGCTCCGCGCCGAGCAGCTGGCGAAACGACGACGGCGTCTGATTCAGCACCGTGACGCGCTGCTCGCGCATCAGGCGGTGGAACGCCTCGGGCGAGCGGCCGACCCAATAGGGCACGACGACCAGCCGGCCGCCGTGAAGCAGCGCGCCCCATATCTCCCAGACGGAGAAGTCGAATGCGAACGAGTGAAACAGCGTCCACACGTCGTCCTCGCCGAAGCCGTACCAGTCGTCCGTCGCCTGCAGCAGGCGTGAGACGTTGTAGTGCGACACGAGCACGCCCTTCGGACGCCCTGTCGAGCCGGACGTGTAGATCACGTAAGCGGGATCGTCGGGATTACCGGCGACGCCGTCGGCGGCGGCCGAAGCCGCGCCGGGCAGACCGTCCGGGCCGACGGCGGCCGTTGCGTCGGCA
>JAFGNC010000045.1 GCA_016927175.1 Gammaproteobacteria bacterium
GCGCCGCCGAGCCGGTCAGCTCAGCAGCTCCCGCAGCTCGTCGAGGTCGACCGGCTTCGCGAGATGATGATCGAAGCCTGCACGCACCGAGCGCTGGCGATCGATCTCGCTGCCGTACCCGGTGACGGCGATGATCAGCGTCTTCTCGAGCGCCGGAATCAGCCGCAGCCGGCGAGCGACCTCGAAACCATCCATGCCGGGGAGCCCGATATCGAGTAACACCGCGTCCGGGGTGGTCTGCCGGGCGATTCTGAGCGCCTCGGCGCCCTCGTTCGCCATCTGCACGTCGCAGCCTTGGTCCGTCAGCAGCAGGCCGAGGCTTTCGGCCGCGTCGACGTTGTCGTCTATGACCAGAACACGCTTTCGGCGCAGCGGCCGCTGCAGGCTCGGCGCCTCGCGCCGGCTCGCCCGCGACGTCCTGTAGAGCGGAAGCCGCACGGTGAACTCGCTGCCTTCGCCGAGTCCCCCGCTGCTTGCCGACACCTGCCCGTCATGCATTTCCACCAGGGTCTTGACGAGCGTCAACCCGATGCCGAGGCCGCCGTGCGCGCGATCGAGGCTATGGTCCCCCTGCGTGAACAGCTCGAAGATCTGCGGCAGGAAGTCTTCGCTCAGCCCCGCTCCGCGGTCGCGCACCGAGACGAGGACGTCCGTCTCCCGCTCCGTCACGCCGATCCTGATCTCGCCGCCGGGATCCATGAACTTCGCCGCATTCATCAGCAGATTGCAGAACACCTGCGACAGGCGCGCGAGGTCCGCGCTCACGACGCAGTCGGCGGAGGGCAGCTCGAGGCTGAGCCGATGGCCGCGCTCGTCGATCAGCGGACGCACGGTCTCGACGGCATGCTCGATGATTGCGCCGAGCGGCGTCGGTTCTTTGTCGAGCCTGATCGTGCCCCGTGTGATGCGGGCGATGTCGAGCAGGTCGTCGACGAGCCTTTTCAGCTGACGCGTCTGCCGCTCCATCATGTCGGCGAGCTGATCCTTGTCGATCGCGTGCCGGTCGAGCGTGCGCAGGATGCGCACTCCGTTGTGCAGCGGCGCCAGCGGGTTGCGGAGCTCATGTGCCAGCATCGCGAGAAACTCGTTCTTGCGCTCGTTGGCTTCGTGCAGCGCTTCGGTGCGCTGCCGCAGCTCGCGCTCCATTCTGCGCCGCTCGCCGATCTCGTGGAACACGAGCACGACGCCGAAAAGCCGCCCCTCCGAATCCATGATCGGCGCGCCGCTGTCGTCGATCGGCAGCTCCGTGCCGTCGCGCCGAATCAGCACCGTATGGTTGGCGAGCCCGACGACGCGCCCGGTCTCGAGGACTTTCCGAACCGGGCTTTCCACCGGATCACCCGTTCGCTCGTTGCGGATTTCGAAGACTTCCTCGAGCGGCCGGCCGTGCGCCTCGTCCTCGGCCCAGCCCGTGTGGGATTCGGCGATCGGATTCATGAACGTCACGCGGCCGTCGACGTCGGTCGTGATGACCGCATCACCGATGCTCGACAGCGTGACGCGCAGCATCTCGTGCTGCGCGTGAAGTTCCTCCTCTGCGTGGACGCGGCGCGAGACTTCCCGCGTCAGCTGCTCGATCTTGTCGTTCAGCGCGACGAAGCGGCTGGCGGAGTCCTCTTTCGGCGTCAGCCGCAGCATGACCATTCTGCCGCCGTCGCGAAGCTCGTAGGCGCAGCCGGCGCAGCGGAAGCGTCTGTCGCGGACGTCACGCGTGCCCTGCAGCGTCAGCACGCCGGGAAGCGGATCGCTGCTGCGCGAGCACAGACGCAGGTAACCGAGGTACTGCTCGGCCGGTTCCTCGATCACGTGAGTCAGCGTGCGGCCGACGGGGTCACCGCCGCCATTGAAGAGTCTGCGGACGGCGCTGCGGTTGGCGCTCGCGATGCGGCCGGTGCTCGAGACGAGCAGCAGGGGTTCCTGGAATCGATCCGCGAATCGCGCGAACTCGTCCGCCGCCGTCACTCTGCCTCAGCCTCAGCCTTTGAAGTACTCGCGGCCGCTTGCAGCGTCTGCTTCCGCAGTCGACTTCAAGTAGATCGTGACGAGGCAGCCCGGCGCGCCCTGCGCGATCGTCTCGTTCAGAACGACCTTTGCGTGGCCGAGGTTCTCGGCGGCGATGACACCGAACACGTTGGACGTCATCATGCACAGCGCCGGCCGATCGATGACCTTGTCGCCGAAAGGGCAGCGGCGGTTGCCGAGGACGATCTTCTCGTCGGTTTCCTCGACGACGTAAAAGTCGCCCTGGATTCTGCGCTTCAGGTCGACGAGCACGTCGGCCACCTGCCGGCGATCGAGCGAATCGACCTGCAGCGCATTGCGATACGCCGAGTCGATGCGGTCGCCGATCCGCTGACCGACGATGCTGATGAAGCCGGACGCTTCTTCGAGGCCGACGACGTCCTGCAGAGAGCCGCTCAGCTCGCGCACCAGGTCGCGCAGGAAAACGTCACGCTCGAGCGGGACGGACAGTTGGCGAACGTCGAGTTCTCGTTCCGAAGCATCCGGCATGGCTCGAATTCCCTCTCCTGCTGCGCCGTGTACGTGGACCAGGTGCGATGCGGTTCAAGTCTGTCAGAACCGCCGCCGCTGCTCAATAATGCCGGGACCGGGAACGCCGGAACGGGGAACGCGGGACGGGGAACACGGGGACGAGGACAGGGGGTCCCCCGGCCGGGACCGCCCGGAAGGGTCGCCCGGAAGGAACGACCGATGGTCCGCCGCCGTCAGTCGCGATAGGTGCTGACGGGCGGCAGCCGCGCACCCGTCGCAGGCGGCGGGGCCTCCTCGGCCACGACCGGAATCTCGAGCGTCCCGATGCCGTCGATCGTCGCTACGATCCGCTCTCCAGGCTGCAGGAAGCGCTGCTCGCCGCGCACGGCCGTGCCCATGCCGACGCCGCCGGACGTTCCGTTGTTGATCACGTCGCCCGGAAACAGCGTGATGATCGACGACGCATATTCGATCAGCTCGTACAGCGAGTGAATCATGTCGCCGGCGCGCGCCTCCTGCATCTGCTCGCCATCCACACTGAGCGTCTGGCGCAGCTTCTGCATCGGATCGCCGTAGAACTCTTTCGGCACGATCCACGGGCCCATCGGCGCGAACGTGTCGTGGCCTTTGCCGACGAACCAGTCGATGTCGAACGGCGCGCCGCCCGGCGGCCGGCCCCCACGGTCGGAGATGTCGAGCGAGATCATGTAACCGAATATGTAGTCCTGCGCGTCCTCGGCGGAGACGTACTTGGCAGTGCGGCCGATCACGGTCGCAAGCTCGACTTCCCAGTCCGTCCGGTCGCGGCCGTAAGGAATCACGACCGGCTCGCCGTGGCCGATCACGGCCCCGCGGCTCGGTTTCAGAAACAGGTACGGCACGCCGCGATTCTCGCGGCGCTGCCGCCGGGCTTCGGCGATCTCTTCGGGCGTGCCGGTCTCGTTGACGTGCGTATAGAAGTTCACCGCGGCGTTCATGATCTTGCCGGGGTACATGATCGGCGGCAGCGTGCGCAGATCGTCCGCGTCGTGAAGGTACTCGGGCCGGGAATCGGCGCCGAGCGCGCCGTCCGCGGCGAGGTCGTCGACGATCTCGTAGAGCCGCCGCTTCAGGCCGTACTCGTAGCGGCCGATCAGGTCCAGCATGTCTTCCGGCATCGGCACGCGCGGGTAGGCCGGATCGAGCTCGAGCGCAGCGTTCGCGGCATCGAGCTCGACGACGAGGCTGTCGCGCAGCACGATGCCGACCGTCGGCGTCCCGCGGATCGCGAACGTGCCGAGCTTGAAGGGTTCCGCAGGCGGCGGCAGCTCCTGAGCGGCAGTGGCTGCCGCCTGAAGCATCAAGGCGCCGAAGGTCAGAGCGAAGACGAGCCGCATGGCGAATCCCCCTGAATAGGTGCCGTTATTGCAGGGCTCGATACTACTCCCGGGCCGGGACCGTGTTCCAGACGAATCGCGCTCCCGTCGTTGCAGCAAGTGCGCGCTCGCGTCCGTCGACGCGGAGCGACGTGTGCAGGCTCCCCGGCTGCGGCCTACCGGTTCCGGAGCGCGGGCGGGCGGGGAAGGCGCGGCGAGGTTTCAGGGAGGCTAGCGGGCCCGCAGCATCCGCATACCGTTCAGCGTCACGAGAATCGTGGCGCCGACGTCGGCGACGACGGCCATCCACAGCGTCGCGAGGCCCGGCACCACCAGCGCCAGGAACGCGAGCTTCAGGCCGAGGCTGAGCGCGATGTTCTGGCGGATCAGCCGCTGTGTCCTGCGGCTGATCCGGACGGCCTGCGGCAGGCGCGACAGATCGTCCTGCATCAGCACCACGTCCGCGACCTCCATGGCCTGATGCGCGCCGGCACCGCCCATCGCGACGCCGAGGCGCGCCGCGGCCAGCGCCGGAGTGTCGTTGATGCCGTCCCCGATCATCGCGACGGTGCCGTGGCGCGCCTGAAGCTCGCGCACGGCCTCGAGCTTCTGCTCCGGCAGCAGCTCCGCGCGGATCTCGTCGACACCGTCGAGCTCGCGCGCCAGCGCCTCGGCGACCGCGCGCCGGTCGCCGGTCAGCATCACGAGCTGATAGTCGTCGTCGATGCGCTTCAGCTCCCGCAGCGCCTCGCCGGTCGTCGGCCGAAGCCGGTCCTCGACCTCGATGTAACCGCGGACGGCGTCTCCTTCGCCGACCAGCATGACCGAGCTCGAGCGCGCGCCGTTCTCGGCGGCGAAGGCGTGCGCGGCGCTCGACGGTTCGAACAGGGCCGCGTTGCCGACCGTGACCCGCCGGCCGTTCAGCGTGCCGCTGACGCCGCGTCCGGCGTGCGACGTGATGTCGGTCGCGTGAGCGTAGCGGTGCTCGACCTGCCGTTCCGTCGCAGCTTCCAGCACGGCGTGGGCGAACGGATGCGCCGATCCGCGCTCGACGGACGCGGCCAGCGCGACGATGTCGTCGCACGGCCGGCAGTCGTCGAGGTGCGCGTCGGCGTGCGCGCATTCGAGCGAGCGGACCCCCGACACGACCGGACGGCCGCGGGTCAGCGTGCCGGTCTTGTCGAATGCGAAAACCCGCGTGCGCGCGAGCTCGTCGAGCCGCGCGCCGCCCTTGACCAGCACGCCGAGGTTCGCGAGCCGCGTCAGCGCGCTGACGACCGTGACCGGAATGCTGATGATCAGCGCGCACGGGCAGGCGATGATCAGCAGCGCAAGCCCGCGGTACAGCCAGCCCTGCGGGCCGCCTTCCGGCGTCAGCAGCGGCTCGCCGAGCGCGAGCGGCGGCACGACGGCGACGGCCGCGGCGAGTCCGACGACGGCGGGCGTATACCACTGCGCGAAACGGTCGACGAAGCGCTCGGCCGGTGAGCGCTGCGCCTGCGCCTGCTCCACGAGGCTTGCGATCTGCGAGATCGTGAAATCCTCTGCACGCCGTGTGACCTCGAGCTCGAGCGTGCCGTCGCCGTTGATCGTGCCGGCAAAGACGTCGTCGCCCGCCGCGCTCGGCACCGGGACCGATTCGCCGGTGATAGCCGATTTGTCGACGGCCGACGCACCCTGGACGATGACGCCGTCTACCGGAATGCGCTCGCCGGGCTTCACCAGCACGCGCTGCCCCGGCACGAGCTCGGTCACGGGGCGAACGACGTAATGGCGATGCACGTCGTCGTCTTCCGTGTGCTCGGAGACGACCGTCGCTTCGGCCGGCCGCAGCGACAGCAGGCCGCCCAAGGAGGCGCGCGAGCGAGCGGCGCTGTAGCTCTCGAGCGCTTCCCCGAGCGTGAAGAGCAGCACGACGGTGACGGCTTCGCCGGATTCGCCGATCGCGACGGCGCCGACCGCCGCAGCCGTCATCAGCAGGTCGATCGTGATGCGGCGCGCGTAGATCAGCGAGCCGACGCCGCGCCGCGCGATCGGGTAGCCGACCAGCGCGATCACGGCCCAGCGGACGACGTCGGACACCGCGGTGAGATCGGCGTCGCCGGAGAGGCCGAGCGGCACGCTCGCGAGGGCCGCGACGGCGAGGACGGCGGCGAGCCGCAGGCTCGGCTGTCCCCACAGGAAACGCAGGAAGCCGCGGAGGCCGGTCGGCGCCACGGGGGACGGCGCCGGGGCGGCGGCTTCGTCGACGAGCCTGTAGCCGAGCGCCTCGACCCGCTCGCGCAACTGCGCGGCGGAGACCTCGCCGCTGCCTTCCAGCGTCTCGGTCGTGTAGTTGACGCGCACCTCGCCGATGCCGTCCAGATCCCGGACGCCTTTCTCTATGGTCTTCGCGCAGCTGGCGCAGTCCATGCCGTCGATCCGGTATCGGAACGTGCGGTCGTCGGCAGCAGGCTGTCGAAGAGGCTCGGGTTCGTGATGGGCTGGCATTCGGTGTCCGCTCGGTCGTCGGACGCAGCGTAGACCTTCAAGTCGGGTTGAAGGTCAAGGACCGGGGTCGAGAAAAGGGGGCAGGGCCCTTTTCGACCACGCCGCGCGGTTCGAGAAAAGGGGTCAGGGCCCTTTTCGGGCCACGCCGCGCGGATTGCCGAACGCTTCAGCCGAAAAGGGCCCTGACCCCTTTTATCGGGCGAAAAGGGCCCTGACCCCTTTTATCGACCAAAAGGGCCCTGACCCCTTTTCACGGACCCCTTTTCACGGACTTCGTTTGTGCGGATCAGTCGCCGTGCGCGGCGGCTTCCAGGTCCAGAAACAATTGCGCGAACAGAAACGCCTTGTCGCCTTCGGCGATGAACAGGAATCCTTCGTCCGTGCGCTCGAGGCGGGGCGCGGGGTGGGCATGGCAGTCCGCCTCGGCGCGGGCGAGCGCCGTCAGCGCCGCCTCGAGCTCCGGCTCGTGCCCGGGAACCAGCACGCGGTAGCTGTCGTCGTCGCGCCAGACGTGGATGTGCCGGCCTTGCAGCGCCCGCAGCAGCTCCTCGCGCTCGACGCTCGCCAGCGAGCAGCCCGTCCGGTCCAGCAGCCAGCCGAGAGTCTCCCGTCCGGAAGACTCGGACGGCTCGTGGCCGCATACGCGGCGCACGAGCCTCTGGTAGAGGCCCTGCACGTCGCCGCCGGTCTCGACGCGGGCATTGAGATCGGACAGGAACGACCCCATCTCGTGGCGCAGCACGAGCAGCTCGGTCAGCTGGCGCTCGATATTCAGGTAACGCTCCTCGGCGAGGGCGACGACGGTTTCGTCGAGCAGCTGGCCCCGCTCCAGCCGGTCGAGCAGCACCTGGATATCCGCCAGCGAGAATCCGAGGCGCTGGGCACGCTGGATGAACAGCAGCGTCTGGGCCGCGGTGGGCGCGTAGAGACGGTAGCCGGCGGGCGTGCGGCCGACGGGCCGCAGCAGCCCCTGCTCCTCGTAGTAGCGGAGCATCGAGCGCGATACGCCCGCCTCGCGGGCAAGCTCGCCGATCGTCAGTTGCGTCATCAGGTGCCGCCGTGCCGGAGGAGCTTTAGTATGCCATTTGACCGACGGAGAGCAGCGACGGATCATTAGCCGCCCCGGCGGTATGACGCGCGCGCCGGGGCCGGGGGAGACATGGCGACGAGGCCCATGAAGAGGCATTCGCCGGGTCGTCGGAAGACGGCGAGCCACTGCACGACGAACGCGGCCGCCCGCCGGCCGTTCGCCCGCTGCTGCATCGACCCGGCGCGCGAGCGGCGCAATTGTTTAGCCAATCTAGCTTGTAGAGCTCCGTATTGCTGAAGGCGAGACAGAAACTCGGCAAGTACCGAATCGAGCGCCGTATCTCGAACGGCCCGGTCGCGGCCGTGTATCAGGCGCTCGACACGATCCAGGACAGACGCGTCGCGCTGAAGGTGCCGCACGAGAACGGCATGAACGAGTATTTTCTGGTCGACTTCAAGCGCGAAGCGCGCCTCGCGCCGAAGCTCGAGCACCCGAACATCATGCCGATTCGCGACGCGTCGTACATCGACGGTCATTTCGTGATCTCGATGCCGCTCGGCGAGCTGTCGCTGACCGACCGGATGCGGCGGCGGATCTCGACCGAGACGGCCCTTCAGCTGACCGAGCAGGCGCTCGCCGCGGTCGCGCATGCGCACCGCTGCAACGTGATCCACTGTGACATCAAGCCGGATAATTTCATCCTTTTCCCGGATAATCAGTTGAAATTGACGGACTTCGGGTTCTCGAAGGTGGCCCAGCACACACTGAAGGCTTCCGGTTCCGGCACGGTCGGCTACATCGCGCCGGAGCAGGCCGTAGGCCGGCCGATGTTCCAGTCGGATGTCTTCTCGCTCGGCCTCGTGATCTACGAGCTGCTGTCCGGGCACCTGATCGAGTGGCCGTATACGTGGCCGCCCGAGAACATCTCGCGCGTGCGGGCGAAGCTCAGACCTAACCTCGTCGACTGGCTGCGCCGCGCGATCGCGGTCAGGCCCGAGGACCGCTACAAGAACGCCGCGGTCATGTACGCGGAGTTCAAGCGCCTGCGCAACGGCGCCGCGAAAAAGAAGAAGACTTCGCGCAAGGGCAACAGCAGCGAGGATCCGGCGCTGTGGCAAAAGGTGCTGTTCAGGCAGTTCCAGCGCAAGTACCGCAAGGCGCTCGACACGCGTTACGAGTGCCGCTACTGCACGGGGCCCGTGTCCGAAGCGATGCAGGCTTGCCCGTGGTGCGGCGGCGAAAAGCCGATCGAGCGCTTCGTCACGTCGTACCCTGCCGCCTGCCCGCGCTGCCACCGCGGCTCGAAGCTCGACTGGCAGTACTGCCCGTGGTGCTACGGAGCGGGTTTCGAGGTCGAGACGAAGCGGCACTACTCCGACCGCCGCTACTCGCACCACTGCGAGAACGTAAGCTGCCGCGGGCCGCTGATGCCGTACATGCGCTACTGCCCGTGGTGCCGAAGCAAGGTCAGGCGCGCGTGGAAGCTGCCGGGCAGCAGACAGCGCTGCCCTTCCTGCCACTGGGGCGTCGACACCGATTTCTGGCACCACTGCCCCTGGTGTACGAAAGCCCTCGCGAGATGAACGACACCGAAGACCGCGTCCAGCTGTTCATGGGCGCGACCGATCGCGCGGAAGTGGACCGCGAGATGCCGCAGGGCCTCGTCGCCGTGCGCAGCATCCGTTCGCCCGACAAGGAGACGCCGAACGAGGATGCGGCCGCGATCGTGTCGATCTCCGACGATGCGCTCGTGCTCGCCGTGGCGGACGGCGTCGGCGGCACGCCGGCCGGGCGCGAAGCTTCGAACCTGACCGTGCGAACGTTGTCGAGCGTGCTGGCGCGCCGGGCGGACGAGTCGGCCAGCCTTCGGCCGGCGATCCTCGACGCGATGGAGGAGGCCAATCACGCCGTCATCGACCTGGCGCGCGGCGCGGCGACGACGCTCGTGATCGCGGAAATTGTCGCGCGGCGACTGCGCAGCTACCACGTCGGCGACTCGGAGCTGCTCGCGGTGGGGCAGCGCGGCCGGGTCAAGCGGCGGGTCGTGCCGCATTCTCCGACGGGCTTCGCGGTCGAGGCGGGGCTCATGGACGAGGACGAGGCCGTCCAGCACGATCAGCGCCACGTGCTGTTCAACGTGATCGGCGCGGAGGACATGCGGGTCGAGATCGGCGGCGCCGTCAGGCTCGCGGCCCGTGACACCGTGCTGCTCGCGACGGACGGCCTGCTGGACAACCTGTTCGTCGACGAGATCGTCGACATCATCCGCATGGGGCCGCTGGCCGCCGCGGCCGACCGGCTGGTCGAGAAGGCGCTGAAACGAATGAAGTCGAATGGCGCCGGTCAGCCGAGCAAGCCGGACGATCTGAC
>JAFGNC010000304.1 GCA_016927175.1 Gammaproteobacteria bacterium
GACGCCGTCGCGCGGCGGCTGACCGAAGCGCCTTCCGTGGTATCCGCGTCGCCGTACGTCAACGTCGAAGGCATGCTCGCGTCGGGCTCCGAGCTCGTGCCCGCTGTCGTCCGCGGCATCGTGCCGGAGCACGAGCGCGTGATCGCCGAGTCCGTGGAGCTTCTCGGCCGCGGCAGCCTCGGCGACCTCGAGCCCGGCAGCCAGCGCATCATCGTCGGCCGCACGCTCGCCGTGAACCTCGGAGTCGGCCCCGGCGACACCGTCAACGTGCTGGTGCCGCGCATCGAGAACGGCAGGCCGAAACCGCGGCTCGCCGCGTTCGTCGTCGCCGGCGTCTTCGACGCGCGCGTGCCGGATCACAATGCGGGACTCGCGCTCGCGCATCTCGAGGACGCTAGCGTGCTGCGCGGCTTCGAGGGCCGACCCGAGGGCGTGGCCGTCAGGCTCGACGAAGCGCTCGACGTCGACACGTTCCGCCGCGGTATCGGCGACGTGCTGGCCGCCGACCCGCCGCTCGTCTACTCCGACTGGACCGAGGAGCACGCGAGCTACTTCACGGCGATCCGGATCGAGAAGACGATGATGACGATCATCCTGATGTTCATCGTCGGCGTCGCCGCGTTCAACATCGTCGGGTCGCTGATGATGGTCGTGACGGACAAGAGGAAGGACATCGCGATCCTGCGCACGGCCGGCCTCGAGCCCGGCCGCGTCGCGCGGATCTTCCTGGTGCAGGGCTCCGTGATCGGGCTCGTCGGCACGCTGCTCGGCACGGCCGTCGGGCTCGCGCTCGCGTTCAACGTCGGCACGATCGTGCCGTGGCTCGAGACGACCTTCGATTTTCGGATTTTCCCGGGCGACGTGTATTACGTAACCGAGGTGCCGTCGGAAGTGCACTGGGTGGACGTGACGCTGATCCCGCTGCTCGCTTTCGCGCTGACGGTGCTCGCGACGGTCTACCCGTCGCGCCGCGCCGCCGCCGTCGGTCCGGCCGAAGCGCTGCGGTACGAGTGACGGCGGCCGCGTGAAACAGCCTTACGAGCTCTCCGTGGCCCTGCGCTACCTGCGCGCGCGCAGGGGCGACAGCTTTATCTCCTTCATCTCGATCGTTTCGATGGTTGGCATCGGGCTCGCGGTCGCGGTATTGATCGTCGTGCTGTCGGTCATGAACGGGTTCGAGTTCGAGTTGCAGCAGAGAATTCTCGGCATGGCTTCGCACGCTTCGATACACGGCTACGACGGTCCGCTCGAGGACTGGCAGGCGTTGCGCGAGCGCGCGCTCGAGCGCGGCGACGTCGTCGCGGCCGCGCCGTTCGTGGAGGGCCAGGCGCTCGCGGCCGCCGGCGACGCCGCCGTCGGGCTCTCGGTGCGCGGCGTGCTGCCGGAGCTCGAGAAGACCGTGTCCGAGGTCGAGGGCTTCATGCAGGCGGGCGATCTCGGGTCGCTCGTGTCCGGCGAGTACCGCATCGTGATCGGCAGCGGGGTTGCGGAGGCGCTCGGTGTCGGCATCGGCGACGAGGTCCTGCTCGTGCTGGCCCAGGGGCTCGTGACGCCGGTCGGCATTACCCCCCGCTACCGCACGTTCACGGTCAGCGGCATCTTCGAGGCCGGCATGTACGAGTACGACCGCGGCCTCGTCTTCGTCCATTTCGGCGACGCGGCGCGCATGCTGCGCACGGATGGCCGCGCGTCCGGTCTGCGGCTCGCGGTCACGGACGTCTACTTCGGGCGCGACATCGCGACGGCGCTCGCGCGCACGCTCGACGAGCGCTCGTACGTCAACGACTGGACGCGGCAGCACGTGAACTTCTTCAACTCGATCCGTCTCAGCAAGGCGATCATGTTCGTGATCCTGTCGATGGTCATCGCGGTGGCGGCGTTCAACATCGTGTCGACGCTGGTCATGGTCGTGCGCGACAAGAAGGGCGACATCGCGATCCTGCGCAGCTTCGGCGCGTCGCCGCGCAGCGTCATGACGGTCTTTGCGAGCCAGGGCACGATGATCGGCCTCGTCGGCACCGCGGCCGGGCTGCTGCTCGGCCTGCTCGTCACGACGCAGCTCGATGCGGTCGTGCGGCTGATCGAAGCGTCGTTCGACATCGACCTGCTGTCGGCCGAGGTCTACTTCCTCGGCGACCTGCCGAGCCAGGTCCGGGCCGGGGAGGTCGCGCAGATCGCGCTCGTCGCGCTCGCGCTCGCGGTCCTCGCGACGATTTATCCGGCGCTGAGCGCGGCGCGCCAGCATCCGGCGGAGGCATTGCGTTATGAATGAGGCAGCGGCCGCGGCGGCCGGTCCTCCCGTGCTCGAAGCGCGCGGGCTCGTCAAGACGTTCGAGGAAGCGGGCCGCACGCTCGAGGTGCTGCGCGGCATCGATTTCACGGTCGGTCCCGGCGACCGGATCGCGATCATCGGCGCGTCCGGCTCCGGTAAGACGACGCTGTTGCAGCTGCTCGGCGGGCTCGACGAGCCGACGGCCGGCGAGGTCGACGTCGTCGGCGAGCGCATGAGCCGGCTCGGCAACGTCGAACGCGGCCGGCTGCGCAACCGCGCGCTCGGCTTCGTGTACCAGTTCCATCACCTGCTGCCGGAATTCTCGGCGCTCGAGAACGTCGCGATGCCGCTGCTCGTGCGCGGCGTCCGCGCGGCCGAGGCCGCGCGCGAGGCGCAGGATCTGCTCGAGCGGGTGGGCCTCGGCGAGCGGCTCGAGCATCGGCCCGGGCAGCTGTCGGGCGGCGAGCGGCAGCGCACGGCCGTCGCGCGCGCGCTCGTGACGCGGCCGGCCGCCGTGCTCGCCGACGAGCCGACCGGCAATCTCGACCGTCCCACCGGGCAGCGCGTCTTCGACCTGCTGCTCGAGCTGAACGCGTCGCTCGGTACCAGCCTCGTCGTCGTGACGCACGACCCCGATCTCGCGGCGCGCATGGATCGCGTGCTGGAGCTCAAGGACGGGCGATTGGCGGCCGCCTAGCGAAAGTCCGCGGCGGCCGCCTCGCGAACGCCGGCGGACTGCCCGTCGTCGCGCTCGCGTGGTGCGGCGCGATGCTGGCCGTGCATCAGCTGCCGCGGCTGCCGGGCGCGGCGTGGCTCGTGCCGGCCGCGATCCTGACGCTGCTTGCGCTCGGCGGGCAGAGCAGCCCGGAGGATTGCCGCGCGCCGTGGCCGCGAGCGCCGCGAGCGCCGCTGGTCCCGCGGACATGGCTGCTCGCGGCGCTGGCCGCCGCGACGCTGACGGCCGCGAGTGCCGCCGCGAGGCTCGACGACCGGCTGCCGCCGGAGCTGCTCGGCGGCGACTTCGCGGTGACCGGCTGGGTCGACGGCTTCCCGAGCGGCCCGGCCGAGCGCACGACGTTCTCGTTTCGCGTCGAGCGCGCCGAGGATCCGGCCGTGCCGCGGCGTCTGCGGCTCGCCTGGTACGGCGCTCCGAGCACGCTCGCGGCCGGCGCGGCGTTCGATCTGACCGTCAGGCTGCGGCCGCCGCGCGGCACGCTGAACCCGGGCGGCTTCGATTACGAGCGCTGGCTGCTCGTCGAAGGCTATGGCGCGACCGGTTACGTTCGCAGCGGCGCCGCGGCGCCGGATCGAAGCCCGAGCCTCGCGCGCGCATGGATGCGGGCGCGCCGCGCCGTGGCCGACGACATCGCCGCGGCCGCGCCCGGCGAGTCCGCCGCGGCGCTCGTGACGGCGCTCGCGATCGGCGAGCGCTTCGGCTTCACCGAGCAGCAGTGGGAGGCCCTGCGGCGCAGCGGCACGAGTCACCTGGTCGCGATCTCCGGCATGCACGTCGGGCTCGTCGCCGGCTTCGTGTTCTTCGCCGCCCGGCGTCTGTGGCTGCGGTTGCCCGCTCCGGCCGTGCACTACGATCTCGAGGCGGCCGCGGCGCTGAGCCTTGCCGCCGCGATCGGCTACGCCGCGCTGGCCGGCTTCGCGGTGCCGACGCAGCGCGCCGTCGTGATGACCGCCGTCGCGCTGGGCATCGTCGCCGCGCGGCGGCGGGTCGGCGCCGCGAACGGCATCGCGGCCGCGGCGGTCGCCGTGACGGCGCTCGACCCGTTCGCCGTGCTCGGCGCGTCGTTCTGGATGTCTTTCGGCGCGGTCGCCCTGCTCGTGTGGCTCGCGCTGCGGTACGCCCGCCGCGCCGCGAAACCGGCGCCCCCGCTCGCGCGGCTCCGGTCTCACGTGCGGGCGCTGGTGCTGCTGCAGCTCGCGGTCGGCGTCGGCCTCGTGCCGATCACGGTGCTGTTCTTCGGCGAAGTCTCGTTCGTCGCGCCCTTCGTGAACCTCCTGGCCATTCCCTATTTCACGCTCGTGCTCGTGCCGTTGACGCTGACCGCCGTGCTCGCGGCCTGCGTCGGCGTGCCCGGCGCCGACGCGCTGATTCACGCGGCAGGTGTGCTGGCTGACGTCGCGTGGACGTGGATCCACGCCGCCGGCGGCGCGCCGTTCGCGGCCGCCGGCGTGAGTCAGCCGCAGCCGGTGATCGCCGCGCTGGCGCTGCTCGGCGCCGCGGCGGCGTTGCCGGCGCACCCGCTGCCGGGGCGCTCCGTCGCGTGGCTCGCGCTGTTGCCGCTCGTGTCGCCGTTCCAGCACCGCGTCCCAGAAGGCGCGGCGGACGTGACGATGCTCGACGTCGGCCACGGGCTCGCCGTCGTCGTCGAGACGCGCCGCCATCGGCTGCTGTACGACGCGGGGCCGAGCTTTCCGTCCGGCTACGACAGCGGCGCGGACGTCGTGCTGCCGGCGCTCGCGCGCAGGCGCTGGGCCGGGCTCGACCGCGTCGTCGTCAGCCATTCGGACAACGACCATGCGGGAGGCATCGCCGCCGTGCTGCGCGCGTGGCCCGACGCCGACGTGCTGAAGGGGCCGGATGTCGAGGCTTTCGGCGGCCGCGTCTGCGCCGCCGGGCAGCGCTGGACATGGGACGGCGTCGTCTTCGACGTGCTGCATCCGGCGCCGGACTTTTCCTGGCGCGGCAACGAAAGCTCGTGCGTGCTGAAAATCACGACCCGCCACGGCTCGGTGCTGATCCCCGGCGACGCCGAGTCGCGGGCGGAGCGCGAGCTCGCGCTCCGGCCGGACGTCGCGGCGGACGTCGTCGTCATCGGGCATCACGGCAGCAGGACGTCCTCGACGCCCGCATTCGTCGCGGCGACCGGGGCGCGCCATGCGCTCGCTTCCGCGGGCCACGCGAACCGCTGGGGCTTCCCGGCAGCGGAAGTCGTGCGGCGATGGCGTGACGCCGGCGCCCGGCTGTGGGTCACGGCCGACGAGGGCGCCGTCGAAGTCCGGCTTCGCGACGGCCGAATCGAGCTCGGCGGCCAGCGTCGCGCGCGCCTGCGGTACTGGCGCTCGGAATGAGAGATGCTTTCTGGTGCATCCGATCTGCCCGCGTTATAGTGCGCGCAACTTTCGGAGCGGTACGTAGGGATGCTGGAGATCGTGCAGGCCGGTGGTTGGCTGATGCTGCCGATCATCGCTTGTTCCGTAGTGGCCGCCGCGATAATTCTCGAGCGGCTCTGGACGCTGCAGGAAAAGCGTGTGCTGCCTAAGCACATCATCGCTTACGTGCGCGACTGGATGATGCACAACGACCTCGAGCCGGAGCATCTGCAGAAGCTGCACCAGAGCTCGCCGCTCGGGCAGATTCTGGCCGCGGGGCTCGCGAACCGTCATGAGCACCGCGACCTGGTCAAGGAGAGCATCGAGGACAGCGGTCGCCATGTCGTTCACGAGCTCGAGCGCTACCTGAACTCGCTCGGCACGATCGCCGCGATCACGCCGCTGCTCGGGCTGCTCGGCACCGTGATAGGCATGATCAAGGTCTTTGCCGCGATCATGAGCAGCGGTGTCGGCAATCCAGGAGTGCTGGCGGGCGGCATATCGGAGGCCCTGATCACGACCGCCGCGGGCCTCTCGGTCGCGATCCCGTCGCTGATGGGGTACCGCTACCTGCGCGGCCGCGTCGACGCCCTCGTCGTGCAGATGGAGAAGGAAGCGTGGAAATTCCTCGAAACGCTTCAGCACCAGCGCGCCGGCGCATCGTACAGAAATGAAGCTGCAGAGCCGATCAAGAGAAGAGCCTGAGGTCAACCTGACGTCGCTGATCGACGTCGTCCTGTTGCTTCTGGTGTTCTTCATGGTCTCGACCAGCTTCGTCCGTGAGGCCGAGATCAACCTTCGCCTGCCCGAGGCGAACGTCGAAGCCCAGCCGCAGACCGTGGCGGACGTGCTCGAGATCACGATCACCGAATCCGGCGGATACCTCGTCAACGGGCGTCAGCTCGTCAACAACGAAAGGCGCACGCTGCGCGCGGCGATCGAGCGGCTGATCGGCGACGACCGCAGCATGCCCGTGTATATCCGCGCGGATGCGCTCGCGACGCATCAGGCCGTCGTGACGGCGATGGACGTCGCGGGGCAGCTCGGCTTCGTCAACATCAATATCGCCACGGTCGCGCCGCCGGACGCCTAGGAGCACGGTGCGGCGATGATCGTCACTCGAATTCGCTCCTGACGGGGAGACGCATGCGCCTCTTCGATCCCGAGGCGGTCGCCGTCTACCGGCGGCTGCTCCGCTATCTTTATCCGCACTGGCGGATCGTCGCGGCATCGCTGCTCGCGACGATCGCCCATGCGGCCGCGAACGCGGGCCCGGCGCTGCTGATGGACGGCGTCATCGCCCGTCTCGAGAATCCGGACGCGTACGACGGGCCGGCGTGGCTGATTCCGCTGCTGGTCGTGGTCGTGTTCAGCGTGCGCAGCACGACGAACTTCCTGACGGTTTACGGCCTGAACTGGACGGGGCGCTCCGTGATACGCGACCTGCGCAGGCAGCTGTTCGACCATTACCTCGCGATGCCGTCGAGCGCGCTGGATCAGACTTCCTCCGGCGTGCTGATCTCGAAACTGACGTACAACACGGAGCAGGTGGCCGAGGCGATCTCGAAC
>JAFGNC010000305.1 GCA_016927175.1 Gammaproteobacteria bacterium
CGCCGACGAGACGTCCAACCCGGCTTAGCCCCGTCCGCCGAAAGGCTCCGGATGCGAAATCTTTTCTTCGCGCTGCTGCTCGCCAACCTCGCGTTCGCCGCGTGGCAGGCGTGGCTCGCGCCGGCGCCGGATCCCGGGCTCGACGCCGCCGGCTCGCCGTCGGCGGGCCTCCGCGAAGAGACGGCCGCTGGGCGCCGCGGAAGCGAGCGGGCCGGCACGGAGCGCCCGCCGGACGAGGATCCCGCGGCCCGCGACGGCGGCACGCCCGCCGGCGTGGACGGCGACGCGCGGACGGGCGCCGGCGCTGCCTCCGGCAATTCCGGCGACGGTGCGGCGGCTGACCGGCCCGTCGATCCGGCCGCGGTGCCGGGCAGCGAGTCGTCCCGCGCCGGCCCCGCGCCCGACGCGGCTGCAGCGGCCCCGGTCAGGCCCGTGGCCGCGACGGGGACGGGCGCGGCGGCCGCCGGCGCGGCGCCGTCCGGCACGCGTTGCGTCAGCGTCGGCCCGTTCGCCGAGCTGTCTCAGGCCGCGACGGCGTCGGCGAAGCTCCGGGCCGCCGGTTACGAGGCGACGCAGCGGGTCGGCCAGGGCGAGATCTGGGTCGGCTACTGGGTGCACATCGACGGCATCCCGACCCGCGAGGAGGCCGACGCCGCGCTCGCGACGCTGCACCGCAACGGCCTGGCCGAAGCCTATCGGATTCCGGGCGAGCAGGACGGCGACATGATTTCGCTCGGTGTCTTCACCGAAGTGTCGCGCGCCGGACGCCTGCGGGATCAGGTGCGGCAACTGGGTCTCGAGCCGGTGATCGTGGACCGCACGCGCCGCGGCACGGTCTATTGGGTCGACGTGCGCGTCGCTGCCGCTGAAGATCTCGATTTCGAGACGCTGCAGGGCCCGGGCGTCCCCGCGCGGCTCGAGCAGCGCGCCTGCGGCTCCGCCGGGATCTGATAGAGCTTTCTTCAGGCGGCCGGTCCGGCCGCGATTCCAATACGCGTCCGAGTTGAGATATCGTTGAAGCGTCCGTTCGAAGACGCACTCCGAAGTGCGCGACAGATACCGGGAGCTGCGGCCGCGCGGGAGGGCGCGTCGGAGCCCCGTCGCAGAAACGGGTGTCCAAGAATCTCTAAGGAGCTGACATGAAACTGAATACGCGAATCTGGCTGCCGCTGGCCGTGCTGGCGCTCGGCGGCGCCGTCGGCGCGGCGGCGCAGGCGCAGGACCGGCAGGAGCTGCGGGAGGCACTCGCGGCCGAAGAGCGTTCCGCCGAGGACAAGGCGAGAGACGCGGAGAGCAAGCCCATCGAGGTGCTGGAGTTCCTCGGTGTCGAGAGCGGCATGACGGCGCTCGACATCATCGCGGCCGGCGGATACTGGACCGAGGTGCTGTCCGCCGCGGTCGGTCCGGACGGCAAGGTGTACAAGCAGAACCCCGAGTTCTTCCTGCAGCGGGGCGGCGACGAGTTCCTGCAGAACGAGCAGGCCATGGTCGAGCGGCTCGGCAACGTCGAGCCGATTCACGGCGACCTGCAGGATTCGAGCCTGAGCGAGGACGTGGACGTCGCGATCACGTCGATGAACTATCACGACGTCTACAACCGCGGCGGCGACGAGGCCGGGACGGCGTTCCTCGAAGGTGTCTACGACGTGCTGAAGCCGGGCGGCGTGCTCGGCGTCATCGACCACGTCGGCATCGCCGGCCAGGACAACGCGGCATTCCATCGTGTCGAGGTGGACGCGGTGAAGAGAACCCTCGAAGCGGCCGGATTCACGGTCGAGGAGGAGTCCGATCTGCTCGCGAATCCGGAAGACGACCATACGCGCAACATTCGCGACGACTCGCTGGACCGGACGGACAAGATGCTGATTCGCGCCCGGAAGCCCATGTGACGGCACAGGTGTCGCTTTGCAGGTCAATGACAAGAAGCTCTCGGCCCGCCAGACGAACAATGCGCCAGAGAGCCGTTGAGGTGACAGACGGCATAACAGGCAACTCAAAGCAGTAAGAAAAAGCCTATCCGGAGGCGCCCTCGCGGCGCCTCCCTTTCGCTTCGGCGCTGGCGGCGCGGCACACCCCGCCGCCCCGCGCGGGCGCGGAAACAGGCTGACCGCCGGCTATAATGCGTGGCTGAAGCCGGTATAGCTCAGTTGGTAGAGCAGGGGTTTTGTAAACCTCAGGTCGGGAGTTCGAGTCTCTCTGCCGGCACCAATCCCGCGCCCGCGCGGACCACCCGCCTCATCTCGAGCGGTGCGCGCGCTGCGTCGCGCCCGCCGCACCGAAACATCGAGGCACCACGACGCGGTGCCGCCCCGGCACGGCGCGAGGAGCGCAATGCCGCGCGCGCTTCCAGATCGGTCAACGTTTCTCCGCGGTTCCGATTGCTCGTGCGGAGGCTTCCGCCATAATGCGGTCCCACCATCGTGACGAACTACGAACTGCGAGCGGCTGCCGCGGCGGCCGAGACGCATCCCGAGGGGCCACGCTTTGAAGAGCCATTCACCGCTGGCCGCGCCTGCCCGGCCGTCCGCATCCCCGTCCTCCCGCCGCGCGCGGCCCGCCGTGGTGCTCGTGTGCACCGTCGCCGCGGCAGTCGGCGCGGCAGGGCGCGCCGAGGCGCAGTCGGTGCGGCCCCGCCCGGTCGCAACCGCGAGCGCCCTCGAGGCGGCGCCGACGCTGGACGGCGACGTGCTCGAGGATCCGGCGTGGCAGGGAGTGCCCGCGATCAACCAGTTCTGGCAGATCCAGCCGAACTCGGGTCACGCCGCGAGCCAGAGAACAGAGGTTTTCGTCGGCTTTACCGACCGCGCGCTGCACATCGGCGTCGTGGCGTATGACGATCAGCCGCTCAATATCGTTTCCACCGACAGCCGGCGCGACGCGTCGCTCGAGGATACCGACAGCTTCCGCGTCCTGATCGACGGGCTGCTCGATCGCCAGAACGGGTACGTCTTCGGCACGAGCCCGGCGGGAATCGAGTACGACGGCCAGGTGTCGCGCGAGGCGCAGGGCCAGTCCATCTCGGGCGGCGAGGGCGGCTTCAACCTGAACTGGGACGCGCCGTGGGAGGTTCGGGCCATGGTGTCCGACTTCGGCTGGAGCGCCGAGATGCAGATTCCGTTCACGTCGCTGCGCTTCGGGTCCGAGCCGGTCCAGACCTGGGGCATCAACTTCGAGCGGCGGATTCGCCGCAATAACGAGGTCGCGTTCTGGGCGCCGCTGTCGCAGGACAGAAACCTGTTCCGGGTATCCGAGGCGGGCTCGATCGAAGGCATCGAGGTGCCCGTGCAGCGCAACCTTCAGCTGACGCCCTACGTGCTCGGACGGACGCGGCGCGGCGGCGACCTCGACGAGACTCGATCGGACGAGGAATTCGGCTTCGACCTGAAGTACTCGATCACGCCGAGCCTGACGCTCGATGCGACGTACAACACGGATTTCGCGCAGGTCGAGGTCGACGAGCAGCAGGTCAACCTCGATCGCTTCAATCTGTTCTTCCCGGAGAAGCGGGCGTTCTTCCTCGAGAACTCCGGGCAGTTCACGGTCGGCAATCCGCAGGAGGTCGAGCTTTTCTTCAGCCGCCGGATCGGCATCGAAGCCGGCACGCCCGTGCCGATCGAGGGCGGCCTTCGCCTCTCCGGCAAAATCGGTCAGCGCACGAACGTCGGGCTGCTGCGCATGAGCTCGGAAGGGCTCGACGGTTTTGCGCCGGCGAACGATTACACGGTCGCGCGCGTCAATCAGGAGCTGCCGAACCGCTCGGCCGTCGGCGCTTTGTTCGTCGGCCGCGACGGCGACGGCAGCACGTTCGGCAACGGCTTCGCCGACGAGAACCGCACGTATGCGATCGACGGCAGATGGGGCATCGGCAACAACGGTCTGATCCAGGCCTGGGCCGCGCAGACGGACACGCCGGGGCTCGACGGCCGCGACGACGCCTTCTCGGTGTCCGGCGAGTACAACGATGCCGACTGGACCTACGGGCTCGGCTACACGGAGGTCGGGGAGAGCTTCAACCCCGAGGTCGGATTCCTGGCGCGGAGCAACTTCAAAAAGATCGACGGCCGCATCTTTCGCCGCGTGCGTCCGAACGGCTGGGGCAACCTGTTCGAGATCAGGCCGCACGTCGTCTATCGCGGCTACTGGGACTTCGAGGGCTTTCAGGAGACCGGCTTCCTGCACCTCGACGCGCACTGGGAATACCGGTCCGGCCGTGAGTTTCACACCGGTGTGAACTTCACGCAGGAGGGCCTCAGGGAAGAGTTCCAGATCGTGCCCGGGGTCACGATAGCGCCAGGCACCTACGAGCACGAGGAGCTGCAGCTCGTCTACCAGGGCGACGGCTCGGCGCCGCTGAACGTCTCCTTGCGCTCGGTCGTCGGCGGCAGATTCGGCGGCGACCGCGTCACGCTCGAGCCGACGGTCCGATACCGGATTCGCGACAGGTTCACGTCGGAGTTCGCGTACGTCTACAACAGCTTCGACCTGCCGGTGGAGAACGGCAAGTTCACGGCCGACCTGTGGAGGATGCGGCTGTCGTATTCCTTCACGCCGCGCGTGCTGCTGCAGATGCTGATGCAGTACAACGAGCAGGCGGACAGGGTGTCGACGAATCTGCGGTTCTCGTGGCTGCAGTCGGCAAACGCCGGGCTGTACCTCGTCTACAACGAAGTCGACGAGCGCGGGCTCGGCGCGCCGCCGCGCGGCCGCGAGTTCGTGATCAAGTACAGCCGGATCTTCGACGTGCTGAGATGACGCGGCCGCCGCGCCTCGCGGGCGCGGCACGGAACGGGACCGACGTCGCCGCCCTCAGCGCAGCGCGTGGCGGCGGATGACGTCCGCGACGCAGCACGTCAGCTTCTTCGCCGTCGGGACATGCAGGAACTCGTTCGGCCCGTGCGCGTTCGATTCAGGGCCGAGCACGCCGGTGATCATGAACTGCGCGTCCGGAAACTGCTCGCCCAGCATCGCCATGAACGGTATCGTGCCGCCCTCGCCCATGTGCACGACGGGCTTGCCGAACCATGTCAGTGACGCGTCCTCGAGCGCCTGCCCGAGCCAGTCCGCGAGCGGCGGAGCGTTCCACCCGTCGCTCGCCTCGCGCGATTCGAAGCGGACGGCGGCGCCGTACGGAGGGTCCTCGGTCAGCAGCTCCGTCAGGCGGGACTGGGCGTCCGCCGCGCGGACACCGGGCGGCAGCCGCAGGCTGAGCCTCAGAGCGGTGCCGGCGCGCATCACGTTGCCCGCGCTCGGCAGGTCCGGCAGGCCCGCCGCGCCGGTCACGGCAAGCTGCGGCCGCCACGTGCGGTTCAGCAGCAGCTCGACGGGCTCGTCCGTGACGGGCCGCGTTCCCGCGAGCCACGGGTAGTGGCCCGAGACGCCGGCGCCGAGCACGCGCGCCATCTCGCGCGCCTGCTCGACGCGCTGTGCCGGAATGTCGGTATGGAGCCACTCGGGGCGGATACGCCCGCTGTCCTGATCCTCGAGCCGGTTGAGCAGCATGCGCAGCACCCGGAAGCTCGACGGCACGACCCCGCTCGCTTCGCCCGAATGCACGCCGTCGCGCAGCACGCCGACGTGCAGATTGCCGTTGACGAGACCGCGCAGCGACGTCGTGCACCACAGCCGCTCGTAGTCGCCGGCGCCGGAGTCGAGGCAGACGACGAGCGACGGCGTGCCGATGCGCTCGCGCAGATGCTCGATGTAGTGCGGCAGGTCGTCACTGCCGCTCTCCTCGCTGCCTTCGATCAGCACGACGCAGCGCGCGTGCGGGACGCCCTGCTCCTGAAGCACGCGCAGCGCCGCAAGCGACGCGAACGCCGCGTAGCCGTCGTCGGCGCCGCCGCGTCCGTAAAGCCGGTCGCCCCGCAGCACCGGCTGCCAGGGGCCTAGGCCGTCGCTCCACCCCGTCATCTCGGGCTGCTTGTCCATGTGGCCGTACAGCAGCACCGTGTCTTCGGCCCGCCCCGGGACCTCGATGAACAGCAGCGGCGTGCGCCCCGGCAGGCGGACGACCTCTAGGCTCATGCCGTCGAGCGGCTGAGCGCGGCACCACTCGACGATCAGCGCCATCGCCGCGTCCATATGGCCGTTGCGCTCCCAGTCCGGGTCGAAGGCGGGAGACTTGTTCGGGATCCTGATGTATTCGACGAGCGCCGGGACGATGGAGTCCTCGAAGAGATTCTCCACGAGGGCTCTTGCCTGCCCGGCGTCGATCGTGCGCTGTGTGCTCATGATGACCAGTGTACGAGAACGGAACGTTCCGCACGATCGCGCGCCGAACAGCGGAACCGCCGAACCGAACCGCCGGACCGCCCGAGCCGCCCAGTCGCCGGACCGCCCGAGCCGCCGCGGTGCCGCGCGGGCTCGCCGGGACCGGACGGAACTAGCGGCGGAACAGCCGCTGCGACGCGATCCGCGCCCCGTCCGCCAGCGACCTGAGCTTCTTGTACGCGATCCGCGCGTCGACCCTGCCGAGCCCCGCGAACGTGCCGAAGCCGCAGTCCGTCCCCGCGATGACGCGCTCCGGCCCGACGATGGCGGCGAACTGCTCGATCTGCTGAGCGACGAGCTCCGGATGCTCGACGTAGTTCGTCGTAGACATGATGCAGCCCGGCACCAGCACCTTGTCGTCCGGAATTTTCGCGTCGCGCCATACGGTCCATTCGTGGCGGTGACGCGGGTTTGCGGCCTCGAACAGTATGGCCTGTGGTTTCGCCTTCAGCACGATGCCGAGGATCTTCTCGAGCGCGATGTCGTGATCGTGCGGGCCTTCGTAGTTGCCCCAGCAGACGTGCATCCTCATCTGCTCGGCCGGAATGTCGGCGACGGCGCCGTTCAGCGCCTCGACCTGATACTCGGCGCGCTTCAGGAACTCCTCCTCCGTCAGCTCCTGGAATCCCGTATGCCGCGCCATCGCGAGATCCGGGCAATCGAGCTGCAGCACGAATCCGGCGGCCGCAATGGCCTCGTACTCTTCGCGCATCGCGGCCGCGATCGCATCGACGTAGGCTTCGTGCGTCGGGTAGTAGCGGTTGTGCTGAAACGACGAGATCACGCCCGGCGACGCCGCGTTGACGAACGCGTCGCGCGGCCCGTGCCGGTTGACCGCCGCCCGCAGGTTGTCGAGGTCCTTGCGCAGCGCGTCGCGGTCGACGACTTCGATCGGGCCGACGCATGCCGCGCGCTTGAACGTCTGCTCGCCGATCATGCGCGCGATCGCTTCGCGGAACTCGGGATGCGGTGCGAGATCGAGGTGCGGCGGGCGGGGATGATGGCCCTCGAAGCCCGACAGACGGTCCTTGATGTAGGTCGCGTAGCCGATCTTGCTCGTCTCTCCGTCGCTGACGACGTCGATGCCGGCCTCGATCTGGCGCCGGACCACGTCGTCGACGGCTTCGCGCAGCGCGTCGTCGAAGGCCGCGGCGTCCACCGGCTCGCCCTGTTCCTTGCCGACGAGGAAGCCGAGCACGCGGCCGGTCCGCGGCAGGGAGCCCACGTGAGTCGTCAGAATCCGGTCGGTGCTGCGCTGCATCGGCTACCTCGTGCGGGTCGGCGAAGAAAGAAACGATGACGGCCGCCATTGTCCCCGAACGCGCGGCGCGCGGCGACCGGGTCCTGCCGTAGCCGGGCCGGGCTGTGCTATACGTCCCTGCTCGCACGCTCGAAGACCCGACGATGCACACTCACCAGAACGCCGGCGCCGCGTTGACGCACCGCGCGATACTCGCGATCGCGCTGCCGATCATGATCTCGAACGTCTCGACGCCGCTGATCGGCCTCGTGGACACGGGCGTCGTCGGCCAGATTCCGGATCCGGCGTATATAGGCGCCGTCGCCGTCGGCGCACTGATCTTCAACTTCGTGTTCTGGGCGTTCAGCTTCCTGCGCATGGGCACGACCGGCATGACGGCGCAGGCGTACGGCGCCGGCGACGGCGGCGAGATCCGGGCCGGCCTCGGCCGGGCGCTGCTGATCGCGGCGGTCGCCGGCCTCGCGTTGATCGCGCTCGAGTGGCCGATCCGCGAGGCTGCGTTCGCCTTCATCGACGGCAGCGCCGACGTCGAGCGGCTCGCGCGCGAGTACTTCGACGTGCGCATCTGGGCCGCGCCGGCGACGCTCGCCAACTACGCGCTGCTCGGCTGGTTCATCGGTCTCGGCCGCACGGACATCGGCCTGGTGCTGCAACTCGTGCTGAACCTGACGAACATTGCGCTCGACGCGCTGTTCGTGCTCGGTTTCGGCTGGGACGTGCGCGGCGTCGCGCTCGGCACGCTGACGGCGGAGATCGTGGCGGCCGTCGTCGGCGGCGCGATCGCCTGGCGGCACGCGCGCGGCTTCGGCGGCCGCTGGGATCTCGCCCGCCTGCTGCTCGCCGAACGGCTGAAGCGCACTTTCGCCGTCAACGTCGACATCATGATCCGCACGCTCGCACTGCTCGGCGCCTTCACCTGGTTCACCGCGCAGGGCGCGAAGCAGGGCGACGTGATTCTCGCGGCGAATGCCGTGCTGCTGCACTTCGTCTCGTTCGCGGCGTTCTTTCTCGACGGTCTCGCGTTCGCCGCCGAGGCGCTGGTCGGCCGCGCGATCGGCGCCGCGCATCGCGCAGGGCTCGTCGCGGCCGCGCGGATGACGACGTGGTGGGCCGTCGGCGCGGCCGCCGTCCTCGCGGCGGCGCTGGCCGCGCTCGGGCCCGCGGTCATCGATCTGCTGACCGTCGACGACTCGGCGCGCGCGGCGGCGCGCGAGTATCTGCCGTGGGCTGCCGCCGCGCCGCTGCTCGGCGTCTGGGCGTTTCAGCTCGACGGCATCTTCATCGGCGCGACGCGCACGGCCGACATGCGCAACGCAATGCTGATGTCGTTCGCGATTTTCATCGCGGCGTGGTGGGCGCTGACGCCTTACGGCAACCACGGCCTGTGGGCCGCGTTCTACGTCCATTACGCCGCGCGGGTCGGCACGCTGTTCTACTACTACCCGCGCCTCGTGCGCTCGGTGACCGCGTGACGGAGCCTCGCGCAGATGTGTAGAGGGTGTAATCGCCTTTGTCATACATTAAGCTCTCCGCGCATCGTCTCTGCGAGGAGAAGCATCGGGTGAGTTCGCAGCGCGTCGACAGCCGTGGGGCGGGGCCCGGCGCCGCCATCGACGCGGCCGACGTGCCGCGTTCCCCGGACGAGAGCCTGTTTCGCAGGCATTTCGAGAACCTGCCGAAGCCCGCGTACATCTGGCAGAAAGTGGGCGACGACTTCCTCCTGATCGCCCACAACGAGGCCGCCGCGGCTGCCGGCGGCCCCTGCAGCGGCGCCGCCGGCAGCGCGCGGCAGCTCAGCGAACAGCTCGTGATGCGGCTTACCGAGTGCGCCGAGACGCAGACCGTGCTTCGCGAGGAGATCGACTACCCTCCGGCACCGCCGGAACCGCGGCGACTGATCGTGACGATGATCCCGGTCGCGCGGGACGTGGTCGTGCAGCACAGCGAGGACATCACGGACCGCCATCGGGCGGAGCAGGAGCTGCGCGCTTCGGAGGCGCGGATACGTGCGCTGATGGAAGCCAACCCCGACATGCTCGTGCGCGTATCGCGCGACGGCGACTATCTCGACGTCCACATCCCGCCGGGTGTATCCAAGAACCTGCCCTTCGGCCCCGAGCACTTCCACGGTCACAACGTCGCCGAGCTGTTCGAGCCGGAGTTCGCGGAAGCTCATGCGCGATACCGCAGGAAGGCGCTCGAGACGGGCGAGGTTCAGCTGTGGCAGTACGCGCGCATGGCGGGAGGCAGGACGCGCTATATCGACGCCCGCTTTCACCGCAGCGGCGACGACGAGGTGGTGGTCGCCGTGACGGACGTGACGGAGCGCGTCGATCTCGAGCGCGAGGTCGTCAACAGCGTCGAGCGCGAGCGCAACATGATCGGCCACGACCTGCACGACGGCCTCGGCCAGCTGCTGACCGGCGTCAAGCTGATGCTGGAGCCGCTGAAAAGGAATCTGTCCGCAGCCGATCCGCGGGACGCGAATGCGCTCAGCCAGGCCGTGGACCTGCTGAATCAGGCGATCGCGCAGACATCCGAGCTCGCCCGGGGCCTGAGCCCCGTGCCGCGCGACGGCGGATGCACGCTCGCCAATGCGCTGCAGCAGCTCGCGCGGCGCACCGAAGAGTTCTTCAACATCAGCTGTTGCGTCGCGCGCAGCGACGTGGCCGACGGCCTGAACGAGGAGTGCTCGAACAACCTGTACCGGATCGCGCAGGAAGCGATCACGAATGCCGCGAAGCACGGCAAGGCGACGCGCGTAGAGCTGCGCTGCTATGTCCGCAACGGCCGCCAGGTGCTCGAGATCGAGGACAACGGCGAGGGAATGTCGGAGCCGAAAGCCAACGCGCGGGGGATGGGCATGCACATCATGCAGTATCGTGCCCGCGCGATCGGCGGTCAGGCGGTCGTGCGCTGCCGGGACGGCGGCGGCGTCATCGTGTCGTGTTCCTGCCCGGTGCCGCTTCCGGGCCAGTAGAGATCAGCGCTCCGCGTGCAGCTCGCGCTCGCCCGAGCCGAGCGGCGCAACTTTCGCGAGCCAGGCCTCCGTGCTGCGGGGCTCGCCGCTTTCGAGCCATGCGAACACGAGGCTGTGCCACAGGACCCGCTGCACGTAGTCGCGCGTCTCGTTGTACGGAATGTTCTCGATCCATACGTCCGCGTCGAGCGGCCGTTCCGGCAGCCAGCGCCGTGCCGCGTTCGGCCCGGCGTTGTAGCCCGCGAGCCCGACCTCGATCTGACCGTCGAACTCGTCGATCAGGCTGCGCAGCTCGGCGGCACCGAGCGCGACGTTGGTCTCCGGCACGAACAGGTCCGCATAGCTCGGGTCCGGCAATCCCCATCGCCGCGCGGCGCGCCTCGCCGTGTCCGGCAGCAGCTGCGCGAGCCCGAGCGCTCCGGCGGCGGACGCCGCGCGCCGGCGGAACAGGCTCTCCTGACGAATCACGCCGTAGATCAGCGGCGGCTCGAGCCGGGTCAGCTCGGCGGCCGCGTCGACGGCTTCCTCGTACGGGCGCGGGTACAGCAGCTCGTAATCGTTGAAGATCCTGTGCCGCGTCGCCGTCGCGACCACGACGTCGTACCACTGCCACAGCGCCGCGACGTGTATCGTCAGCAGGCGGTCGGCGTCGTCGAGCGCTTCCCGGCCGTGGTTCCACTCGGCCCTCGCGAGCCACGGCAGGTCGGCGTAGACGAGCTCGCGGGCGCGCACGAATGCCGGCTGCGTCGCAATGTCGAGCACGCGCTGGCGGTCGGCGGCGAGCGTGCGCGGGTGAGGCTCCGCCGGCCGCTCGAGCCGCGCCGCGGCCATCGCCGCATAGTAGTTGTCGGTCGGCAGGATGCTGCGGTAAAGCGCCTGCGCATTCGCGCGCTGCCCCTCGGCCTCGGCCGCCCGGGCGGCCCAGTACCGCCACCGCGTCTCGTCGCGCTGCGCATCGGACATCGCGGCGATCGACTCGTCCGCCAGCGCGAAATCCCCGGCCCACAGCGCGGCCCGTGTCTGCCACGTCAACGCGTAGTCGTTCATGTCCTGCGGCGCGACGGCGGCGAAATAGTCGAGCGCCTCGCTGCGCCGGTCCCAGGCGAGGCCGAGCGCGAGCGCGAGCGCATAGGGGCTCGCGGCGCGGCGGCCCATGCCGTGAGCCGCGGTCAGCGCGGCGTAGCGCTCGAGCGCGGCGGACGGTGCGCTGCGGGCGAGCCGGCTGAAGCCCGCCAGCAGCGCGCCCGCCGGCAGCACCGTGTCCGGCGCCGCGATCGCAGCGTCTATGGCGCGCAGCGGGTGCTCCAGAAGCTCCGCCCACCGCAGCAGCGGAGCCGCCCGGTCGGCCGGCAGCCGCCGCGCGATCACGCGCGCGAATGCGGCCTGGCCGTTCTCGAGCAGCAGCACGACGCGCCGCTCGACCAGGTCGTCACCGAGCAGGCCCTGTCCCCGCAGCCACTCGAACACGGGCTCGCATTCGAGCGGCAGCTGATTGCCGCTCAGCCACACGTCCACGATCTGCGGGGCGAGTCCGTCCGTGTCGCCGAGCTCGATGCGGGCGCGCAGCCTGTGGCAGTCGAGCTCCCGCCCCGCCGCGGCGGGATCGAGGACGTCGAGGAACGCCCGCCATTGCTCTCGCCGCGCGAGGCTCGCGACCGCCGCCCGCCGCACGTCGCGGCCGACGGGCTCCCCCGCATGTGCCGCGATGAACCGCCGCGCGGCCTCGTCGGCCGCGCCCGGCGCGCCCTTCGAGGCGGCGAGCGCCTTCTCGATCCGCGCCGCCTCGAGATACGGGTACAGCGGGTACGTGCGCAGCTCGGGGGCGAAGTCTTTCTCCGTGACGGCCGCGCCGGCCTGGATCAGCTCGAGCGTCTCCTTGAATGCCCGGCGCGCGTCGCGGTAGCGCTCGATCTGCCAGGGTTCCTCCGTGCCGAGCCGGGTCACGCGCTCGGAGCCCGCGCCGGCCGCCGGGCTCGCGTCGTCGTCGGCGAGGGGAGCGCCCGCCCCCGCCAGCGCCAGGGCAAAAGCGGCGCACGCCGTCCTCAGCAGGTTTCGACTTCTCGGCACGCGGCGGCCCCCCCTGTGCTCGTCTGCCCGTCTCAGCGCACGTGCTGCGTGCGGAATGGCTTCTTCCTGCCGCGCGGCGCACGCCGGCCCTCAGGCGCCTTGCCCGTGCCTTTCGGCTGGAAACGCGGCACCAGATGCTGTTTGCCGTTGCCGATCAGATCCTCGCGGCCCATCCGGCGCAGGGCGTCCCGCAGCATCGGCCAGTTCTCCGGGTCATGGTAGCGGAGAAACGCCTTGTGGAGCCTGCGAATCTTCAGCCCCTTCGGGATCGGCACGTCTTCGCTGTCGCGCGCGACGCGTTTCAGCGGATTCTTGCCGGAGTGGTACATGGCCGTGGCCGTCGCCATCGGACCGGGCAGGAAGGCCTGCACCTGGTCGGCCCGGAAGCCGTTTTTCTTCAGCCACAGCGCGAGCTCGAGCATGTCCTCGTCGGTCGTCCCCGGGTGCGCGGCGATGAAGTACGGGATCAGGTACTGCTCCTTGCCCGCCGCTTTCGAGTAGCGGTCGAAGAGCTTCTTGAAGCGGTAATAGGAGCCGATGCCGGGCTTCATCATTTTCGACAGCGGCCCTTCCGAGATCGCTTCGGGCGCGATCTTCAGATACCCGCCGACGTGATGCTGCGCCAGCTCCCGGACGTACTCCGGCGATTCGACGGCGAGATCGTAACGGACCCCCGATGCGATCAGCACCTTCTTGATGCCGGGCAGCGCGCGCGCCTTCCGGTACAGCCGGATCAGCGGCGTGTGATCGGTGTTCAGGTTCGGGCAGATGCCGGGATAGACGCATGACGGGCGCCGGCACGCGGCTTCGATCTCGCGGCTCCGGCAGGCGAGCCGATACATGTTCGCGGTCGGCCCGCCGAGGTCGGAGATGACGCCGGTGAAGCCCGGGACCGTGTCGCGGATCGTCTCGATCTCGCGCAGGATCGACTGCTCGCTGCGGTTCTGGATCACGCGGCCTTCGTGCTCCGTGATCGAGCAGAACGTGCAGCCGCCGAAGCAGCCGCGCTGGATGGTCACGGAGAAGCGGATCATCTCATAAGCCGGGATCCGCGCGTCGCCGTAGCGCGGATGCGGGCGGCGCTGAAACGGGAGCTCGTAGATCGCGTCCATCTCCGCGCTGGTCAGCGGCACGGGCGGCGGGTTCAGCCATACGTCGCGCGAGCCGTGGCGCTGCACGAGCGGCCGCGAGTTGCCCGGGTTCGCCTCGGTGTGCAGGATCCGCGACGCGTGGGCGTACAGCACCGGATCGTCACGGACCTCGTCCCACCCGGGCAGGCGGATATAGCTGCGGTCGCGATCTGCCTTCGGCACGCGGCGCGTGAACCTGACGACGTTGACGCCCGGCTCCGGAGGGCTCCCGCTCCGCGGAGCGCGCTCCGGCTGCATCGCGTAAGGGTCGGGGTGAGGTTCGACCCGGCCCGGCGTATCGATGTGGGTCGAGTCGATCTCGGTCCAGGCCCCGTCGGCCGACGCCGCTCGATGGCCGACGAAGGCCGTTCCGCGCACGTCGACCAGATCCGCGGGCGACTCGCCGGCGGCCAGCCGGTGAGCGATCTCGACCGTCTGCCGCTCGCCGTTGCCGAACACGAGCAGATCGGCGCGGGAGTCGAGCAGGATCGAGCGCCGGACCTTCTCCTGCCAGTAGTCGAAGTGCGCGATCCGTCTCAGGCTCGCTTCGATGCCGCCGATCACGATCGGCGTGCCCGCGAAGGCCTCGCGCACGCGCTGCGAGTACACGATGACGCTGCGGTCCGGCCGCCGTCCTCCCTCGCCGTCGGGGGTATAGGCGTCGTCGTGCCGGACGCGGCGATCCGCCGTGTAGCGGTTCACCATGGAATCCATGTTGCCGGCCGTGACGCCGAAGAACAGCGTCGGCTCGCCGAGCCGCTCGAAATCCGCCGTCGAGCGCCAGTCCGGCTGCGCGATGATGCCGACGCGAAAGCCCTGCGACTCGAGGACGCGGCCGACGATCGCCATACCGAAGCTCGGATGGTCGACGTAGGCGTCGCCGGTCACGAGGATCACGTCGCAACGGTCCCAGCCGAGCGCCTCCATCTCTTCGCGCGACATCGGCAGGAAGGGCGCAGGCGTCAGCCTCTCGGCCCAGTATTTACGGTAGCCGAACAGGTTCGGGGCGGTCAGCGGGGCGGCGGCGCTCATCTGCGAAGTCTATCAGTCCGCCGGTCCCCGTTGGCCCCGGCCGCTCAGCCTCGGTTCAGCTATCCGGCGCTTAAATGAGGCTCGGCAACTCGCCGTGGGAGGGCCGGAAAATGAACCGAGCAACCAGGGAAATCACGCACCGCCGCCGGTATCTCGCGATGGCGCTGGGCGTCGCGCTCGCCGCGTCGGTCGACGCCGCCCCCGAGGAAAGCGGGGAGGACAGCGTGCTCAGGGCCGCGGCCGGCTACACCGCCGAGCGCGATCCCGATGCGCTGCGGGACGTCGGCGCCCACAAGGTGACGCGGCTCGCGCCGGATCAGCGCGTCACGAAGCCGCGCAGCAGCAGCGGCGGCTCCGAAGCGCGCACGGCTTCCGCCTCGACGCTGGACCACTGGATCTACGACGCGGCCGTCGAGCTGTTCTTCGACGCCGACAACGACGGCTATTACCGTTACCTGCGAGTGCGCTTCGACGTGGATTCGTACTACGACCCGGCGTGGGTGTACGCGATGCTGTGGATCAGCGCGGACGGGGACACGTGGGAGCTGTACCACGAAACCGACGATTTCCGCGTCGACGGCGCGATTCCGGACGACGAGTACGAAGTCGAGACGGAGCTGCTCGCCAATTACCCGACCGGCGAATACGACGTGCTGGTCGAGATCTACGACGCGGATACCGGAGAGTTCGCCGCGGAGTTCGGTCCGGCGCAGAGCTCCGCTTTCGCGCTGCTGCCGCTCGAGGACGCCGATCGCGACGCCGTGCCGCCGCCTGTGGTCATCGTAGAGGAGGGCGGCGGGGGCGCGATGTCGTGGCTGGCGCTGCCATTGCTCGGCGCCGCCGTGGCGCTGCGCCGCAGGGTCGCGCGCCGCCGCGTCACGAGCTATTCTGACGAAGCCGTCTGACGGCGCCGACCGTGGGGGGATCGCAAGGGGGCACGGTCGGCGCCCGATGACGGCGTGACTCGCTCGGCCCGTCGCATTCCGCAGCTTGCCCCGTCGAACCCCGCCTGACCTCTTCGGCGCCGTTCCCTTCGCCGCGCGCCCTTCGACGATGCGCCGTGTGTCGCTCAGCCGCCGCAAAGGTTAAGCTCTTGCGGCCCCGGCGGCTCGGCCGCCGGACTGTAAGAAGACGCTGAGGAGAAAAACGCATGATTGGCTATGTGACGATCGGCACGAACGATCTGGAACGCGCGGCGAAGTTTTACGACGCGCTGCTCGGGGAGCTCGGCGCGAAACGCTTCATGGAGATGGATCGGCTGATCGCATGGTCCTCGGGCGACGGCTCGCCCGGCATCGGCGTCTGCAAGCCATACGACGGAAAGCAGGCCTGCGTCGGCAACGGCTCGATGGTGGCGCTGGCGGTCGGCTCGCCCGAGAAGGTCCAGCAGCTGTACGAGAAGGCGCTCGAGCTCGGCGGCACCGACGAAGGCGCGCCCGGCCTGCGCTTCGGCACGTTCTACGCCGCGTACTTCCGCGACCCGGACGGCAACAAGCTGAACGCTTTCTGTATGACGGAGTCCTGAGCCTCCATCGAGCGCGGTCCGGCGGCGTCCTGACGTCAGGCGCCGTCTGAGACCGGCTCGCAGTCCTCGAACCGATAGCCGACGCCCTGCACCGTATGAACGTAACGCGGAGCCGAAGGCTCGTCGGTCAGCTTCTGGCGCAGGTGCCGCACGAGAATCCTCAGGTAATGGATATCTTCGAGGTGGGCAGGCCCCCATATCTCCCGCAGGATCTGGTCGTGCGTCACCACGTGGCCGGACCTCACGCTGAGCAGCCGCAGCAGCTCGTACTCCTTCCTCGTCAGCGCCAAGTCTCGTCCCGCTAGGGACACTCGCCGCCTGATCAGGTCGATCAGAAGATCCCCACAGCGAAGCAGGCTGCCGGCCCCCTGCTGCGCCGTGGACTTTCGCAGCAGCACCCGCACCCTCGCGATCAGCTCCGAGATGCTGAAGGGCTTGGTCACATAGTCGTCCGCGCCGGCATCGAGCGCGGTCACCTTCTCGGCGTCCTCTGCGCGCACGGACAGCACGATCACCGGGATGCCCGACCATTCGCGGAGCCGCCTGATGACATCCTGCCCGTCGATGTCCGGCAGGCCGAGGTCGAGGATCATCAGCTCCGGCTGGATCTGCGCGCACAGCTCGAGCGCTTCTTCTCCGAGGCGGCATTCGACGACGTCGTAAGCATTCGCTTCGAGACTGATCCGCAGGAACTTGCGGATGCGGGAGTCGTCCTCGACGACGAGTATCCTAGGTCGCGACACGGGCCTGCTGCGGAGGGCGCGGCTGGGGCAGCGTCACGCGCATGCGCGTGCCGCCTTGCGGCATCGGCAGTGCCGCGATCGTGCCTCCGTGCGCGGCGGCGACACTGCGGGAAATGGCGAGCCCGAGGCCCGTGCCGGACCGGCCGCGGTCGCCCTGCGTGCCGCGGTAGAACGGCTCGAAGATCCTGTCCCCATCCTCCTCCGGAATTCCGGGGCCCTCGTCGATGACGTCGAGGCGGATGTCATTCCCGTTGCTGCGCGCGACGACCGAGATCGAGCCCCCCGGCGGGGAGAAGCCCGCCGCGTTGTCCAGCAGGTTCACGAGAAGCTGCTCGACCAGCGCGCGATGCACGAACACGAGAGCGGCATCCGGTGCGACGTCGACGCGCAGCCGGAACGGTCTCAACGCGGTCCCGAGGCGGCTCACTGCGGCCGCGGCGACGTCGTTCAGGTCCACCCAGTCCCGGGTGACGTTGACGTCCCGACGGTCCACGCGTGTCATGTCGAGCAGGTTCTGAATGTACCGGTCGAGCCGCTCGGACTCGCTGCGGATCATCTCGAGCAACTCACGCGCGTCCTCCGGCGCGATGGCGTCTGCGTAGTCCAGCATGCTGGTGGCCGAGCCGACGATCGCGGCGAGCGGGGTCCGCAGGTCATGCGACACCGACGACAGCAAAGCGGTCCGAAGCCGCTCGGCCTCGGATTCGAGCTGCGCTTTACGCAGCCGGTCCTCGAGCTGGATCCGCTCGATCGCAATCGTCGCCTGCTCGCACAGCGCTTCGATCAGCCGCTTCTGTGCGTGCTGCACCTCCAGAACGCCGAGCGCCACGAGCCCGATCCTGCCGGTTCCGGCGGTCAGCGGAACGTACAGCCAGGCGTCGCGCCGGATCGAGTGTTCGACGCCGCTGGACCAGACCTCGCTCGCCGCCGCGCTGTCGAACACGGGCGCCTGGTTCGAGCGCCTGCGCGCGCGCACGGTCGGAGCGGCCTGCTCGTCCGGCATCAGTGCCGCGGCCGGCGCGCCGCATGTCGCCGCGAGCCGGTCCGTAAGCGATTCGAGCACCTGCTCTACCGTCTGCGCGGCCGACATTCTGCCGCTGAAATCGAGCAGCGCGGATACGCGGTCGAGCGCGGTGCGGTTCTCTGCCGCCTCTCTGCGCATTCGGGCGGCGAGCTGGCCGGTCAGCGCGGCGGCCGCGAGAAAGAAGAACAGCGTCGCGAGATCGTTGTCCTCCGCGACGCTGAGCGTGTAATACGGCGGCGTGAACAGGTAGTTCAGGGCCAGGAACGACAGCAGCCCGGCGAAGATCGACGGCCCGAGGCCCCATGCGGCGGCTGCGATCAGCACGACCAGCAGGAACAGCAGAGACAGGTTCGTGCTCGGGATGCGCCTGAAGATCATGGCCGTGCCGATCCCTGCCAGCACCAGCGCGGCCGCGCCGGCGTAGCCGCGGATGCGGTTCCGGGACTTCGTGACGCGTAAAGAATGCATAAAAATTTTGCGCGTTTTTTAGCCGGTGCCGGGCTCCGGCGCGACACAATGCCGCCGATCCCGCCAGCGAAGAGAGCATTTTGCAGCTTACGGTCATCGTCCGCACGCTCGGACTGCTGTTCGTGCTGTTCAGCACGACGCTGCTGCCGCCGCTGCTGCTCGCCCTGTGGGACGCAGACGGGGAGGCGACGCACTTCTCGTTCACGTTCGCGATCGCGCTGACGGCCGGGCTGGCCCTGTGGTTCCCGTTCCGCCGCGTTCCCGCCACGATCCGGACCCGTGACGGATTCGCGATCGTCGCGTTTCTGTGGACGGCGATGAGCGTCCTCGGCAGCGTGCCGTTCATGCTCGCCCTCGACCTGTCGTTTCCCGAGGCGCTGTTCGAATCGGCGTCCGGCTACACGACGACCGGCTCGACCGTCGTTGACGGGCTGGATGCGCTGCCCCGGTCGATACTGCTCTACCGGCAGGAGCTGCAGTGGCTCGGCGGGATAGGCGTCATCGTGCTGGCCGTCGCTCTGTTGCCGATGCTCGGCATCGGCGGCATGCAGCTGTTCAAGGCGGAAGTGCCGGGACCTTTCAAGGACGAGCGTATGAGCCCGCGCATCGCCCGCAGCGCACGCAGCCTGTCGGTCGTCTACGTCGTGCTGACCCTGCTGTGCGCGTTCTGCTTCTGGCTCGCGGGCATGGAGCCGTTCGACGCAGTGGCGCACAGTCTCAGCACGCTGTCGACCGGAGGATACTCGACCCACGACGCGAGCCTCGCCTACTTCGAGAGTCCGGCGGTCGAGGCCGTTGCCGTGTTCTTCATGCTGGTCGGCGGCATCAGCTTCAGCGTGCACTTCGTCGTCTGGCGAACGGCCCGGATCAGCACGTACCTGAGCGACACGCAGACCCGCGCATTCCTGCTGACGGTGGCTGGCCTGACGCTGTTTGCGGCGTTTCTGCTGTACCGGAGCGGCTTTCAGAGCGAACCGGTCCAGGCCTTCCGCTACGCGATATTCCAGGTCGTGTCCGTCATCACGACGACGGGATTCGGCATCACCGACTTTTCCGAGTGGTCGCTGTCGCTGCCCGTGCTGCTGATATTCTCGAGCTTCGTCGGCGGCGCAGCAGGCTCCACGTCCGGCGGGATCAAGATGATCCGCTTCGTGATCCTCGGCAAGCAGGCGTCGGTGCACGTGCACCGCCTGATTCACCCCCGCGCCCTGATACCGATCAGGGTCGACCGCCGTGTCGTCAGCGACTCCGTGATCAACGGCATGTGGGGATTCTTTGCCATCTACGTCGGCGTGTTCGCGCTGTTCATGATCGCGCTGATGATGGACGGTATGGATCAGGTGACGGCGTTCGGGGCCGTCGCCACGTGCCTGAACAACCTCGGACCCGGGCTCGGCGACGTCGCGCTGAACTTCATCGGCGTCAGCGACGTCAGCAAGCTCTTGCTCGTTCTGGCGATGCTGCTCGGCCGGCTCGAGATCTTCACCTTCCTGGTTCTGCTGACGCCGGCGTTCTGGCGACGCTGATGCCGCTGCGGGCGCGCATCCGCGCGGCGAGCCCTCCGCGTTCGGCCGGGGCTCGAACGTTCAGCGGCTCCCGTCCTTCCGGTGCTCGGCGATGAACTCGCCGAGCATCCGAAACTCGTCCTGCCGCGCGCTGCCGCGGCGCCAGATCAGGCCGATGCTGCGGTAGTTGTTGTCGCTGAGCGGATAGGTCTTGACCTGCGTGTTCTGCAGCATGGCCGACCCTTCGGCCATCTCCGGCAGGAACGTGATGCCGAGATCGGCATCGACCATCTCGATCAGCGTCAGGAGGCTCGAAGCCGAGAAAGCGCTCATCTTCTCGGGGTCGCGCATCCGGCACGCGTCGATCGCGTGCTCGCGCATGCAGTGCCCTTCGCGCAGCAACAGCACCGTGCCCGGCTCGAGCCGGTCGAAGCGGTAGTGGGCCGGATCGACGAGCGCCGTGCCTTCCCGCACGGCCAGCCTGAACCGGTCGCGGAACAGCACCATCTGCTCGACGCCCGGCAACTCGTAAGGCAGCGCCAGCAGCACGAGGTCGAGCGTCCCCTCCATCAGCTGCTCGTAGAGACGCTGGGTCTGGTCCTCGTGCAGGAAGAGCTTCAGCTCCGGGAACGCCTCTCGGACCGCCGGCAGCACCTGCGGCAGCAGGAACGGGGCGATCGTCGGGATGATGCCGAGCTGCAGCGGCCCGTGCAGCGGACGGTTCTCGCTGCGGGCGACGTCGGCGAGCGCGCGCAGATCCTGCAGACACCGCTTCGCGAGCGCCGCGACTTCCTTGCCGGTGGCCGTGATCGTGACCTTGCGGTTGGTCCTGTCGACGAGGTTGGCGTCGAGCAGCGTCTCGAGCTCGCGGATCGCGACGCTGAAGGCCGACTGCGACACGTTGCACTGCGCGGCCGCGCGGCCGAAATGCTTGTGCTCCGCCAGGGCCACGAAGTAGCGCAGCTGCTTGACGGTAGGCAGGTGGACGGGCGGCGCAGTGGGCATCGATACCATTTACCGGGTGGAATGCTGCGTTGTAAACATTCTACTTAACGGATTGGACCCGGGTGCCTATACTGGAGTTCATACCGTTGTAGCAAAGGGCGAACGGGAGATCATCATGACTATCGACATCGGCATTCCCGCACAGAATCGGCAGCAGATCGCGGAGGGGCTGTCACGTCTGCTCGCGGACAGCTACACGCTGTATCTGAAGACGCACAACTACCACTGGAACGTCACAGGTCCGATGTTCAACACGCTGCACACGATGTTCGAGGCCCAGTACACGGAGCTGGCCGCGGCGGTCGACGAGATCGCGGAGCGAATCCGCGCGCTGGACCACCCGGCCCCCGGCTCCTACAAGGCGTTCGCGAAGCTGACGTCGATCGAGGAGGAGGAGGGCGCGCCGTCGGCAGAGGAGATGATAAAGAAGCTCGTGCTCGGTCAGGAAGCGGTCGCCCGCACGGCGCGAGAAGTCTTTCCCCTCGCGGACGAGGCGCACGACGAGCCGACGGCGGATCTGCTGACGCAGCGCATGCAGGTCCACGAGAAGAACGCCTGGATGCTGCGCAGCATGCTGCAGAGCTGACGTGAGCGCGGCGCCGCCGCGCGCCGGCGCCGCAACGGCGGCGTTTACACGGCCGCGGCGTTACAGGCCGATCTTGGCCAGCGTGTCGGTGACCTCGCTCAACAGGCGCGCGAAGCTCGGGTGCTCGGCCTCGAAGCGGACCGCGGCGCCTTCGATCCGGCCGCGCACGGTATCGTCTGAGCCGCCTTCGAGCACCTGCTCGATGTCGCGCGCCACTTCTTCCAGCATCGACCTCGTGTCGGCGTCGAGCGTCTGCGTCGACGACAGCTCCGCGTGAAGCTGATCCAGGTGTTGTCGCAATGTTTCTCGGGACACCGATGTTCCTCGTGAGCCGCTCGGCCGGCGATCGGCTCCGCTTGATGGGTCGTCTGCGCGCGTCGTCCGTGCGAGCCGTCTGCGCGCGTGCGCCGCGTCAGGGTATCCTACATGGGCCCAGGCCGCTGATCGACATTGCGCCATGAACAGGTCCGCGCTACCCCAACCTCCGAGCGAACGGCCGAAGCGGCAGCCGGTGTGGATCGCCGCAGGATTCCTCGCCGCATTCGCGGCCACGATTGCCACGGTGGTGCTGACGGGGCTCTTCGTGCGAGCGCCCGGCGACGTCGAAGGCGCGGCGGAGGACGAGCGGGCCGCTGCGCCGCCGACGGATGCCGCGGACGACGTCGGCTCGTCGAGCTCGCCCGCCGGAGAAGACGCGCCGCAGCCGCGCGAAGAAGGTCCGCAGGCAGCTCAGTAGGATCGAGCGACCACGAGGCTGCTGCGCCCCTGCGGGTTCACGCTCGCGAGCTGCCTGTCGACGGAGCGCGTCCACTGCCGCGCGGCGGATCGACAGGCTTCGTCGTCGAACGCGCACGCGAGCCACCAGTATTCCGCATTCGGCGCGCGCGACATGAAGAAACGGTCCGCGAAGGTGTGGGACTGCAGCGCATCGCCGCTCTCGAGCATCGCCGTCGTGCCGACGCGCTCGTCGCCGCCCGGCACGAGCACGGTGCGCTGCTGCTCGGACGTCGTGCAGACCCAGCGCCCGCGGTACTCCTCGGCGCCCTCGGCGCAGCCGTAGACCATGATCGGCACATCGCACGCGTTCAGCAGCCCCACTTCGACGAGCCCGCCGTAGTCGAACCGCGAGCCCTGCCGCACGCAGTCGTTGCGTGCGCCTTCGTCGTTGCGCCGGACGGCGGCCGGCGCGGCCGTCGCCGCCGCGGCGGCAGGCGCCGCGCGGAACTCGATTCTCTCGGTGACCGTCGTCGGGTCGCGGCCGGGTTCCTGCGGATAGCGCCAGCGCCTGACGGCCGCGAGCGCCGCCTGGTCGAACACGTCGGGCGGCTGCGCGGCCGCCACCGACGCCTCCTGCACTTCGCCGCGCGGGCCGACCGTGACCTCGACGTCGACATAGCCTTCCGCGCCGCGGGCGCCTTCGGGATAGGCGGGCGGCACCTCGATCAGCGCCTGCAGGCCGTCCGCGTCCGCGGCGTCATCGGAGGCGTCGCCGTCCGCGCGCTGCCCCGGCCCCGGACGGGCCGTCGCGCCGCCGTCCTGCGCCGTATCGCGGCACACGGCGCAGCTCTGAATCAGCACGCGCGGCGCCGCGGCGCCGGGAACCCACGGCTGGCGGTCCTCGCCTTCGACCGCGAGCGATACGAACGGCTGGCCGTCCACGAAGTAGTCGACGCGCGCGCACTGCTGCGTGTCCGTCGTGACCTCGACCCAGCTGCCTCGCACGTCGACGCTCGCCGTGCACGTGTCGACGACGCTCGTGCAGTCGCAGCGGAATTGCGCGAAGGCCGGCGCCGAGAACCCCGCCAGCGTCAGGATCGAGATCGGCAGCGTATGACGAAGTGGCATCGTTACGTCCCCCGGGAATAGGCGCCTCGCCGTAGTAGTCCCCGAGACTGTATCTCAACGCGCGCCACCCGTCAGTTCCGGGCGATTGCCGAACGATTATGTTCAACGCGGCCGCCCGCGGACTGCGGCCGGCGGCGGTTACTGGACCTCGAAACGGATGGTCGTGTAGGTCCGCTGCTCGATCGGCTGATCCAGGAAGATCTTCGGCTCGAACCGCCACTGCTCCACGGCCTCGATCGCCTCGTCGCGGAAGTAATTGTTGTGCGAGGCGTCGGTCACGACGATGTTGCGGGTCGTGCCGTCGCGGCCGACCGTGAACTCGAGATCGACCCAGCCGTTCAGCTCGCGCTGCAGCGCGCGCAACGGGTACTCGGGGGCCGCGTACTCGATGATCGTCAGCTCGGAGGCCGGCAGGCGCTTCGCCGATTCGATGTCGATCAGCTGGTCGTGCAGCAGCGCCCGCACGCCGGCAACCGCGTCGCCGTCCACGGCTAGCAGCTCGGCCTCCTCGACCCAGATCTCGGCCGCTTCGGTGTCTCGCGTGCCGAGCGCCTGCTCGGCGCGCGCCAGGAACTCGCCGAAGAGGCTCTGCCGTGCCTCGAGCGTCCGCTCGTGCTCCGGATCGATCGACGTCAGCACGTCGAGGAAGTGCTTCGCGCTCGCGTCCGTGGGCGTCAGCAGACGGTTCGCATCGAGCGCGGCCGCGAAAGCTTCGTGCGCGTCGGCGAGGGGGTCCGCCGGGGCCTCGTCCTGCCCCGGCTCCCCGGACGCGGGCTCAGTCTGCTCGTCCGCAGTCTGCGGCGCGTCTTCCAGCGGCTCCTGCCCTTCCTCTTCCGTCGGCGGCGCGACGGCCAGCTCCGGCTCGGCCCCTTCGCGCGGCGCAAGCTCGTTCAGCCGGATCTCGAGATCGTTGGCGCCCGGATGCACCGGAATCGCGGTGCGGATCCGGGCCACGGTCGCGCGGACGTCGTCGAAGCGGCCCTGCTCGAGCGCAGCCTGCCCGCGGCGGACGAGCTCGGCGGCGATCGTCTCGAGGCCTTTCCTGGCCTCGGGATCGTCGGGGGAGCTCTCGAGCGCCTTCCGGTACAGCGCCCAGGCGCTGTAATCCTCGGGCTCGACGAGCATTCCCGCCTCGTACGCGAGCCGCGCCATGCGCAGCGGGTCGTCCTGGAGCGAGGAGCCGATCTGCACCTGGCTCTGCGGTGCGCGCGAGGCACCGGCGGCGGGCGCGGGCTCGGCCGGAGCCGATACGGAGTCGAGCTCGTCGAGCGCGGATTCGGTGTCCGTGCCGGCCCACGGCTTCGCGAGCACCAGCCACGTCACGCCCATGCCGACGACCAGCGCCCCGGCCAGCCAGAGCAGGGTGTCGCTTTGTCCGCTCGACTGCTCCGAGTTGCCGCTCATGCCGATGCCCAAAGCCTCCTCATGCCCTTCAGCTTGTTCAGGACGTTGTCCATGATGCCGCTCTCCTCGGCCGCGTCGACTTCATGACGCTTCACGAGGCTCGGGTTCTTCAACAGCATGCGATGGTGCTGCAGCGCAGCCTGCAGGCTGACGGCGCAACGGCCCGGTGACAGAGGCTTGCGCAGGAAGCGGAAGATCTGGCCGTGGTTGATCAGCCAGACCATGTCGAGCACGTCGCGGTGAGGTGAGACCGCGATCGTGACGAGCTCCGGCAGGTGCTGCTTGAGCCGCGCCGTCATCGCCTGGATGGTCGCCTTGTCGCTCGAGATGTCCGTCACGAGGACGCCGGGCCGGTGCTCCTTGAGGATCTTGACGACCTGCACGACGTTCGTCGCGCGGTGCACGGGCAGACGGCCGCGCACGGACTTCTGCACCGTCTCGATCATCTCCTCGTCGGCCGAGAACACGATGACGCCGAGGCCGGTCGCGGCGCGCGGCGCGGTCGCCGCGGCCGGCTCGGCGGCGGGCTTCGGCCGCTCGATGATCGTCGTCGACGTGAAGTCGCGGGTTTCGGCGGCGGGACG
>JAFGNC010000306.1 GCA_016927175.1 Gammaproteobacteria bacterium
CGCCGCGGTGCTTGCGATCGCAACCAATCCTGACCGCCGGGACATCCTCGGCCACCCGCTGTGCCTGCTGCTCGGGCTGTTCGTCGCCTACGTCGCGATCGTCAACGTCGCGAACCTGTTCCTGACGAGCGCGGGCGTCGGCGTCGACCGTGCCGTGCTGCCGCTGCGGCGCGGCGATTACATGGAGCCCTTCGTCTATAGCGCGTTCTACGTTTTCAACTATGTCTACTTCTGCGGCGTGCTGTGCCTCGGCCGCGGGCCCGGGGAGACGGAGACCTATGAGCGTTTCTGGCGGCTGCTGCTGTACGCCACGGCGGCTTCGCTGATGCTGCAGGCGGCGCTCGCGACGCTCGGCCTCGGCAAGGATTACAGAACCTACCGCACGATTCTGTTCTTCAACAATCCGAACCAGCTCGGCTACTACGCTCTGTGCGCCGCGACGATCATGATGCTCGGGCACACGCTGAGCCGCAGACTGCTGCCGCTGACGCTGATCGCCTACGTGCTCGCGCTCTACCTGTCCGCGCTCGCGCTGTCGAAAGCGGGCCTGCTCGCGGTGCTGGCGCTGCCTTTCATCTACCTGATCAACGGCCCGACCCGGTCCGCGACGCGGATCATCACGATCGCGGCGGGCGCGGCGCTCGTATTCGTCGTGGCGGACCAGGTCAGCGACAGCATTTTCACGAACCTGGAGAAACGCTTTGCAAGTTTCGGCGAGCAGGGCGACGACACGCTGGCGGGCAGAGCGTACGACCGGATCGTCAACTACCCGCAATACCTCGCTTTCGGCGCCGGAGAGGGCCTGCGCTTCCGCTTCGACAGAGCGCTCGAGATCCACTCGCTTTTCGGCACGCTGCTGTTCAGCTACGGCGTCGTCGGCGCCTCGATTATCGCCGTCTTCGTCGCGCGCCTCGTCGCGCTGGCCGGCTTCGGCAACGCGCTGTACGTCGTGCCGGTCGCGTTGTACAACCTGACCCACAACGGGATACGCAGCCCGCTGATGTGGCTGCTCTTCGCGATGCTGACGCTCGAAGCGCTGCGCAGCATGCGCACGCGCGCGGTGGCCGACGTGCCGGGGCCTGCGCTGCCGCTCGACAGGCCGCAGCCGTCGTGACCGGCGCGGCCGCTTGGCAGGTTGCGGCCGTCGCGACTCTCCGGCCGTCGTGGCCGTATCGCGGCCCGGTGCGGCGCGCCGCCGGCCGGCATGCCGCCGGTCAGTCGCGGGCCTTGTTCAGCAGCGTGCCGACGACGTTGGCCTTGCGCAGCAGCGACAGGGAGTGGTCGAGCTGCTCCTCGGTCGTGACGCCGTCCTCGACGACCAGCAGCACGCACTGCGCCTGCGGCGCGAACAACAGGGCGTCGTCGTTGCGCAGCAGCGGGGGCAGGTCGAAGATCGTCACGCGCGCGGGGTCGTAGCGCCCGACGACGCCGTCCATGAAGCGCTTCATCCTCGGCGAGGCGAGCAGCTCGGACGAGAACCGGTTCAGCGCGCGGCCCGGCAGCACCGCGAGACGCGCGAAACCCGAGTTCACGATCGCCTCGTCGAGCTCGCAGGCGCCGCGCAGGTAATCGACCAGCCCGTAGCGCACGTCGAGGCCGAGCTTCTCGTGCACGGTGGGCGCGCGCAGGTCGAGATCGGCGAGCAGCACGGTGTGGTTGTAGTCGCGCGCGATCGACAGCGCCAGATTGACGGCCGTCAGCGTCTTGCCCGCGCCTTCGTGAGCGCTGGTGATCGCGACGCTGTTCCACCGGTTGTCGTGCATCGTCTGCAGCAGGCGCGTGCGCAGCTGCCGGTAAGGCTCGACCCGTGTGTCTTCCTCGAACGCCGCGATGACGCGCTGGCTGATCAGCAGCGGGCCGCGCCGCCGGTCGACGCCGGGGCCGTCGTCGAGGTAGCCCCCGGCGTCGCGGACGCGCGCCGCGCGCAGCTCGGCCACGACGGCGTCCCCGCCCTCACCCGAACCTCTTGCCGCAGCCAGAGCATCCAGTATTACGCTCATACGCTCTTGGGTCTCCTCATCCGCCGATGACATACCAGACGCCGACCGCGAGCACCGCCGCCGCCGCGCCGGCCTTCAGCGCGTAACCCCGCAGCGCGTCGGCCCGCGCCTCGGAGCGGTTGCGGATATAGGGCACGACGGCCAGCGGGCGGCTGCCGGTCAGCGCCGCGAGCGCATGGGCGCCGCGCACGCTCTTGTCCAGAACCTGCGCGACGACGACCGTCGCGGCGCCCGCGCCCGCGGCCAGCAACAGGCCGAGCAGCAGAATGGCCTGCCGGTTCGGCCAGATCGGGGCGAGCGGCAGCGCCGGCGGCTCGAGCAGCGTCAGACGGCTGCTCTGGCTCACGCTCGCGACGTTCCTCGCGATCTCGGCCTCCCGCTGCTTCGCCCGCAAGTCCTGATACTTCGCGCTCGCCGTCGCGTGATCCCGCACGAGCGCCTGATACTGCTGCTCGACCGCCGGGGCCCGCTCGATCAGCTCGCGGTACGCCTCGATGCGCCGCTCGAGCTCGACGCGGCGCGCCTCGGCGCTGCGCAGCTCGATGTCGACGCCCTGCAGCTGACTGCTGACCATCAGGTAAGCGGGATTCGTCGGCGCGGCGGTCGGCGCGCTCCCCTCGTCGAGCGACGCGAGCTGCTCCCGCAGCGACGCGACCACGGCGGACGCCTGCGCGACCTCCGGATGCTCGTCCGCGTAGCGCTCGCGCAGCGCCGCGAGGCGGCCCTCGGCCTCCCGCAGCTCCCCGCGCACGCGGCCCGGGCTGTCGCCTTCTACGCCGAGCGCCGCCTCCAGATTCGCGATTTCCCGGTTCAGCTTGACGAGGTCCGGGTGATCCGGCCCGTAGACCGCGCTCAACGCGCGCCGCTCGGAGTGTAGCCCCTGCAGGCGCTGCCGGTCGCTCATGACGACGGTGCCGTTCGACAGCACGACCGGCGCGTCCGGATGCTGCTGCGACAGGTCCGCCATCAGGTCCAGCCGCCGCTTCTGCAGCTCGCCGATCCGGGCCGTCAGGGCCGTCAGCTCCTGATCGGCGCGGTCGAGCGAGGCGACGTTGACGTCGTACATCTCCGGCATCGCGCCCGCGTTCTCGGCCTTGAACGCCGCGAGCTTCGACTCGACCTGCAGCAGCTCCGCCTCGAACCTTTCGGCTTCGGAGTCGAGCCACGTGACGACGTCGGCGGCGCGGTCCTCGCTGCTGCGCACGTTCTCCTTCAGGAACAGATCCACGAGCTCGCCCGCGACCTGCTGCGCCGCGGCTGCGGACTCACTGTCGACGGCCAGCGTGAACGCGATGACCGTCTGGCCGGAGCGGCCGCTGCGCGGGTCGATCGTGTCCGCGCTGACCAGGTTCACGTGCACGTCGCGGTTCAACTGCTGCGCCAGCACGGAGGCCGGACGGGCGGTCTCGTCCGCGCCGTAGAGGCCGTGGCGCGTGGCGATCTCCGCCGCGTTCTCCGTCGTCAGCACACGCTGGCGAATCACGTCGAGCCGCCGCGACGCGAACGCGGCGTTGGCGGGAAGCAGCTCGGCCGGCACGTCCAGCTCCTCGATCAGCACCGTCGCGCGCGATCGGTAGACGTTCGGCAGGCTCGCCGCGACGACGGCCGCCGCGACGAGCACGCCCGCCGCCGGCAGCAGAA
>JAFGNC010000307.1 GCA_016927175.1 Gammaproteobacteria bacterium
ACGCTGACGATCATCGACAAGGCGCTCGCGACGATCAATGCCGAGCGCGCCGCCCGCGGCGAGCCGCCGGTCGACCTGAACGCGGTGCCGTTCGACGACGCCGGAGCCTACGAGCTGCTGAACAGCCTGAATACGACGGCCGTCTTCCAGCTCGAGTCGCGCGGCATGCGCGACCTGATCAAGCGCCTGCGGCCCGACTGCTTCGACGACATCGTCGCCATCCTCGCGCTGTTCCGCCCCGGGCCGCTGCAGTCCGGCATGGTCGACGAGTTCATCGACCGCAAGCACGCGCGCGGGGGCGCCGAGATCGACTACCTGCACCCGTCGCTCGAGCCGGTGCTGCAGCCGACTTACGGCGTGATCCTTTACCAGGAGCAGGTCATGCAGATCGCGCAGGTGCTGGCCGGCTACTCGCTCGGCGGCGCCGACCTGCTGCGCCGCGCAATGGGCAAGAAGAAGCCCGAGGAGATGGCGAAGCAGCGGTCGATCTTCATGTCGGGCGCGGTCGAGCGCGGCATCGACGAGGCGCAGGCGACGCGCATCTTCGACCTGATGGAGAAGTTCGCCGGCTATGGCTTCAACAAATCGCACTCGGCCGCGTATGCGCTGATCGCCTACCACACGGCGTGGCTCAAGGCGCATTACCCCGAAGCCTTCATGGCCGCCGTCATGACGGCCGACATGGACAACACCGACAAGCTGGTCGTGCTGAAGGACGACTGCGTCAAGCTCGGCCTCGCGCTCGATCCGCCGAACGTGAACCGCTCTGCGCACGCGTTCACGGTCTCGGGGCCGCGGCGCATCAGCTACGGCCTCGGCGCGATCAAGGGCGTCGGCCAGGCCGTCGTCGAGGCGATCGTGGCCGAGCGCGCCGACAGCGGCGAGTACGCGAGCCTCCTGGATCTGTGCCGCCGCGTAGGGCCGCAGAAGCTGAACCGGCGTGTGCTCGAGGCGCTCGTGCGCGCCGGCGCGCTGGACGGGCTGGGCGAAAACCGCGCGACGCTGCTGGCCTCGGTGCCGGACGCGCTGCGGCTCGCCGAGCACTCGGCCCGCGCGCTGGCCGGCGGGCAGGGCGCGCTGTTCGGCGGCGACGACTCGAGCGACGAGCTCGAGCACGAATTTCCGGTCGTGCGCGAATGGATGAAGCGCGAGCGGCTCGAGGCCGAGCGCGAGGCCCTGGGGCTCTATCTGACGGGCCACCCGTTCGAGGATTTCGCCAACCACTGCCGCTTCTTCACGAACGGCCCGATCGCGGGCGTCCTGAATTCCCTGCCGGCCGACGGCGGCGGTCAGGGCCAGTATCAGTATCAGGCGAGGCGCGAGGTCACGCTCGCCGGCGTCGTCATGGACGTGCGCCGGCGCGGCAGCCGCGTGTCCGTCGTGCTCGACGACGACACGGACCGGATCGAGGTCACGCTGTTCGACGAGGTGTTTGCGCAGTGTAAGCACCTTATCGCGAAGGACGCCGTGCTCGTGGCGCGCGGTCAGCTGCGCTGGGACGATTTCCTCGGCGCGTGGCGCATCACGGCGCAGAGCGTGCGCTCGGTCGACGACGAGATCGAGGAGCATGCGCGGCGGCTGACGATCCGGTGGTGCGCCCGCGAGGCGCGGCCGGACTTCGTGCCGGCGCTGAAGTCGGCGTTGAAGCCGTTCACGCGGGGCAGGTGCGAGGTGTGCCTGAAATACGAGGGCGCGAGCGCCGAGGCGCTGCTGACCCTCGGCGACGACTGGGCCGTCCGGCCGACCCGCGAGCTCAGGGAAAGCCTGACGCGGATGCTCGGCGAGGGCCGCTTTTTTCTGCATTATCCGAAGCATCTGGTGGCGAAATCCGCCTGAACAGGGGTGCGCGGCCTGGCATCCGGCCCCGCTTGCGTCTAATCTGCGCGGCCCGCACTTGTCAGAATCCGGCGTCACGGAGTATGGTGCCTGGAGCACGTGAGTAACCACCGTATGGACTTGAAATTCCTCGATTTCGAGCAGCCGATCGCTGAGCTCGAGGCGAAGATCGACGCGCTGAAGTTCGTCGGCGACGACTCCGAGGTCAACATCAGCGAGGAGATCGAGCGTCTCAGGAAAAAGAGCGAGACGCTGACCCGCGGCATCTTCTCGAACCTGACGCCGTGGCAGATCGTGCAGCTCGCCCGGCACCCGCAGCGCCCGGACACGCTGTACTACATTGAGCACTGCCTGACGGATTTCCAGGAGCTTCACGGCGACCGCATGTACGCCGACGATCACTCGCTGATCTGCGGCATCGGCCGGCTGCAGGGGCAGCCGATCGCCGTCATCGGCCATCAGAAGGGCCGCGACACGAAAGAACGCCTCGTCAGGAACTACGGCATGTCGCGCCCGGAGGGCTACCGCAAGGCCCTGCGGATCATGCGGCTCGCCGAGAAATTCTCGCTGCCGATCGTGACGCTGGTCGACACGAAGGGCGCCTACCCCGGCGTCGGCGCCGAGGAGCGCGGCCAGAGCGAGGCCATCGCCCGCAACCTGTTCGTGATGTCGGGGCTCACGACGCCCATCGTCAGCGTCGTGATCGGCGAAGGGGGCTCGGGCGGCGCGCTCGCGATCGGTGTCGCCGACAAGACCTACATGCTGCAGTACAGCATCTACTCGGTGATCTCGCCCGAAGGCTGCGCGTCGATCCTGTGGAAGACGGCCGAGAAGGCCGAGGTCGCGGCCGAGGCCATGGGCGTCACGGCCGAGCGGCTGCAGAAGCTCGGGCTCGTAGACGAGGTGATCGCGGAACCGCTCGGCGGCGCGCACCGCGAGCCCGCCGCCATGGCCGAGACCCTGAAGAACACGCTGCTGCAGGCGCTCGGCGAGCTGCAGCCCCAGCCCCCGCAACAGCTCGTCGCCGCGCGTCGCGAGAAGCTCGCGGGCTACGGACAGTTCAAGGAAGGCTGAGCCGCGGCGGTGCCGCCGGCCCGCCCGACCACCCGCTCCATTGCCGCCGCGCGCGCCAGGCACTAAGTTTCGCTGCGTGAGCGACTTTCCCTCCGATCGCTTCGTCGAGCGGCTGCGCGCGGCGCTGGACCGCCACGTTCCGCCCGACGGCAGGCGTTTCGCGGTCGCATTCAGCGGCGGCCTCGACTCGACCGTGCTGCTCGCCGCGATGGTGCGGCTTGCCGCGGGGCCGGACGGCGGCGCGCCGCCGCTGCGCGCGCTGCACGTCGACCATGCGCTCCATCCGGACTCGGCCGCCTGGGAGCGGCATTGCCGGGCCGTCGCGGCCGAGCTCGGCGTGCGCTTCGACAGTGTGCGCGTCACGGTCGATCGCGCCGCGCCGGCCGGGCTCGAGGCCGCGGCGCGCGAAGCCCGCTATGCCGCGTTCGCGGGCCGGCTCGACGACGGCGAGATCCTGCTGACGGCGCACCACGCGGACGATCAGCTCGAGACGCTGCTGCTGCGCCTGCTGCGCGGCACGGGCGTGCGCGGCCTGCGCGGCATCCTGCCGTTCGCGCCGCTCGGCCGCGGCGCAGTCGCCCGGCCGCTGCTCGATTTCGACCGCGCGGAGATCCGCGCCGAGGGCGAGCGCTCGAAGCTCGACTGGCTGGAGGATCCGTCGAACCGCGACGTCGATCTCGACCGCAACTACCTGCGCGAGTGCGTCGTGCCGTTACTGCGCCGGCGCTGGAGCGCTGCGGCCCGCAGCGGCGTGCGGCTCGCCGCCGCCATGGCGGACGCCGAGGAGATTCTCGAGGCGGCCGCGTGCGCGGATCTCGCCGGAGTCATCGCGCCGGACCGCGTGCCGCTCGAGATCCTGCGCGGCCTCGATCGGGCGAGGCGGCGCAACGCGCTGCGCCGCGCGTTGCGCGAGTCCGGCCTTTCGATGCCGACCGCGCGGCAGCTCGAGCAGCTCGACGCGGCGACCGAGGTCGGGCGGCCGGACGCGCAGACACGCGTCGCCTGGCCGGGCGGCGAGGCGCGCGTCTATCGCGACACGCTGTACCTGTTGCGGCCGATGCCGGATGCCGGCGCGGCGGGCGCGGGCGGAACGGTCAGCGACGCCGCGCCGTGGTCCGGCCCCGAAGGATGTGTCGCGCTCGCGCCGGTCGACGGCCGCGGACCCGACGACGCGGCAGTCCTGCCGGCGGAGTGGGCGCGCGAGGGGCTCGAGGTGCGCTTCCGGATCGGCGGCGAGCGCTTCAGGCCCGCCGGCGACGCGCACTCGCGGACGCTGAAGGCCTGGTTCCAGCAGCAGGGCATCGTGCCGTGGATGCGCGAGCGCATCCCGCTGCTGTACCGCGCGGGCCGGCTGGTCGCGGTCGCCGATCTCGTCGTCGACGACGAAGCGTACCGCGCCGCGGCCGACGCGCCGCGCTGCCGCGTCGAGTGGTCCGGCCACCCCGGCATCCATTGACGGCGGCGCGCCGGCCGCCTCGCCGGCCGCCTCGCCGGCGCAAGGCGCACTGGCCGCGTTACCGCCGTTCTGGTACGTTGCAATACCGTCTCTCAAGCATCCATCGCTCAACTCTCGAAGCTCACGCCGTGCACCATCGGCGTGCGGCTCCGGCCGACGTGGTCCGATGGAACGGACGCCCGCGGGACGGCTGCAGGCACGCATAACAGGCGGAACA